>NZ_JALKIM010000051.1 GCF_023050945.1 Anaerobiospirillum sp. NML120448
GCCTAATCACTCTTAAAATGCCAATTCCTTTCTAACTCAAAGTATCTAAGACTTTGGCGTGGAACCAATGTATCCTATTTAAACAATGGGAGGGATTTTTGCACCCTAAATAAGTCAAAATCAAGGAGTCAGGTATAAAATCTGAACTGATGTTAGCAAAAAATCATAAGTCTAAGCATCGTTAGAGGGGGTAAAGTCATCTTGTCCAACTTTATAGTAACTTACAGCATTAAGACTTTGAATAATAGAAGTTCCCTAATTATTGTATAATGTCGATTCACGCATGTAAGCTATTAGCGATTCTTGCATTGATGTGATTAAATCTGGACATATTGTTTGGCAAGACTAAAGACTATTAATCTTGGCTGCTTTTTAAATTTTTCAATGTTAATCAGGGTAAACTGCAGTGTCATTTTTAAATAAAGTTTGGTATGGAAATAAGCTTACATCTTTATGCTTTGAGCTGCCTTTATTACCTGTTTCAGCACTATTTGCTTTCATAACAGCTACTAGACGTGCTTTTTATGGCGCTGGTATATTAAAAAGATCTGGCCCTGTAGTGCCTGTGGTGGTCGTAGGTGGCATTACTGTAGGCGGTACAGGTAAAACTCCATTATGTATAGCTTTAGTAAAAGAATTAAGAGAGCGTGGCTTTAATCCAGGTATCTTATCTCGTGGTTATAAAGCTCAATGTACTAATTTTCCAGCCCAAGTTCCTTTAAATGCCGACCCTAAAATTTATGGCGATGAGCCTAGCCTTATGCGCCGTCAATGTAAAGCGCCAGTAGTTATTGATCCTGTACGTGTTAGAGGTGCTGATTATTTAGCTGGTTTAGGTGTTGATGTCATTATTACTGATGATGGCATGCAACATTATGCTTTAGATCGTGACATTGAAATTTGTGTTCTTGATGGCAGTCGCATGCTGGGCAATAAAAAACTCTTGCCAGCAGGTCCTTTACGTGAGGGGGAATGGCGCTTAAAGAGTGTTAATTATGTAGTAGTCTCAGGTGCTGTGGCTCATCTTGGCTATCACCCAATGCTTATTAAGCACTCTTCTATTGAGCCTCTTAATAGTAATTCTAAGCAAATTATCGAGCCTCGTTCAGAGGTATGTGCTTTGTGCGGTATTGGTAATCCCGATCGCTTTTATAAAAGCCTTGAAGATAGTGGCTTTGTAGTTAAAGAGAAGGTGGAGCTAGGGGATCATAATAAAATCTCTTTTGATAAGCTGTGCTCTTTGGTACAAAACCGACCTGTTATTATGACAGCCAAGGATGCTATTAAGTATCAAAGCGAAGCTACAGCTAACAACTTGAATAATGTCTTTGTCTTTAATATTCAAGCTTCATTGTCCAAACAGTTTTTTGATGACGTTGCCACTAGTATCAAGTTAAATAGCCATAAAGTTGAGCAAAGACGTAAAGAAAAAGAAGCTCAAGGCTATGTCTTGCAAAAAGTTGATCCTATATCTGACGATATCTGTGCTAGCACCAGCACCAGCGCAGGCGCTAACGCCAGCGCTAGCACAGGTGATAGTGAGCAATGTGACTCTAATAAAGAGGCTAACTTGGTTAAAGATCAAGCTCCAGCCAGCCTCAAAAAGACTTTAAAAGGCAAAAGCCCATTGCGCCATAGCGATCCTAGCAAGAGCTCAAGCTTAGACTCAGAACTTATCACTGACGAAAGCTCAGCCCAAGACCCAGATTCGAACTCAGCCCAAGGCCAAGGCTTTGGCCCAAGCTCTGGCCAAAGCTCTGACCCAAGCGCAGGTGATAGCACCAGCACTGGCGGTGCTGGCAGCGTCAGCGCTAACAGCGCTAGCGCCAGCAGCGACAGCTCTAGCGCCAGTAGCACAAGTTATGGGGTAGGGGATGATAAGGCTGTGGATTTGTTTAGGGTTAAGAAGGCTAAAGCTTATGATCCTAGCCAATTGCCAAAAGAGTTAAAGCGTCGCTAATCAATTTATTTTAGTTTATGTTTACAAGGAGATATGCGCTGCACCCGTACTTAGCAATAAGTGATAAGGGTTGGGAGCTCATATAATTTAAAATGAGTACAGTTGATTATATTGTGGCTATTCCAGCACGCTATGCCTCCACTCGCTTAGCTGCTAAGCCTTTAGCCTTAGTTGATGGTAAGCCTATGATTGTTAAGGTCTGTGAAAAGGCCTTGGAGTCTAGTGCTAAGGAAGTTATTGCTTGTGTTGATCATCCTTTAGTAGTTGAGGCTTTAGAGCCTTTAGCTAAGGAAAATAAGCGCTTAGTAATTTGCATGACTTCTCAAGCTCCACGCTCTGGTACTGAGCGTATTGCTGAAATGCTTAAGTTAAAGAATATCAGTGGCGATACTATTGTGGTCAATGTCCAAGGTGATGAGCCATTAATTACCAAGGATCATATTGATGAGGTGGCTTCATTGTTGGCCAGATCTGGTGCCAATATGTCTACCTTATGTAATCCAATTACTAATATTACCGATGTGTTTGATCCAAACTGCGTTAAAGTGGTGATGGATAAAGACAATTTTGCGCTTTATTTTAGCCGTACTCCTATTCCTTATGAGCGTGATAACTTTGCTCAAGGTATGGATAAGGTGACTAAGCTAGAGTTTAAGCACTATCACCATATTGGTATTTATGGCTACAAGGCTGATACTATCATTGACTATCTAAATAGAGAGCCTGCTGCTATTGAGCAAGCTGAATCTTTAGAGCAGTTACGCTTATTGCATTACGGAATGAAAATTGCCGTAGCTACTACTGATCGCCCACCTGAGACTGGTGTAGATACTCTTTCTGACTTAGAGCGTGTCAATCGTATCTTTGAGGCGCAAGCCAAGCAATAACTATGGTTGATATGCAAATTTAAGGCAAAAAAATCATTAACTTAAGTGATTCTGTATTGATTTACAGCTTAGAAAATTGCATTATGAACAATAGTATTTTGTTCTTGTGTAGTTTGAATATTTGCTAAAATATTTTTATTTGGCAGCCCTGCACAATAGCATAGGCTAAGGAAAATCCAATCCATAGGGTGAAGTTTAAGTCAGGTTGGTTTTGTTTAAATCTCGGACTTGTTTAAGCGAAGTTTTGGTTGGGTAGAAATAATATTAAAGAGATCTTCTCTTTAGCACTAAGAGCTTAGATTAATAGGGCGAGATCGTTGGCGCTCTATTTATTTATGATTAAGTGCTTGGTAAGCTCTTAGAATTGCACTATTAAAGAGTATTGGTTAATTTTTTAAATTTCCAATATCTCTTTGGGGGCTTTTTAGTCTTAAAGCCAACGATTTGGAGTTTTTTAGTGGAAACTATAGATAAGGTTGCTCAAGACAATGCTCTTGAGGCTAACAAAGAGGTGCAAGTTACTGCACCTGGTGAGCAAACCAATGCTGTTGCAGATGGCGAGAATACTGGTACTCATCAAGAGCACATTAAAGAGGCATTAGAGCTTCTTTATGTACATTTTCCAAAAGCCTTTATTAAAGAGGGTGATTGCAAGCCTTTAAAGATTGGTATTTTAGAGGACTTAAAGCCTTTAATTGCTAATATTGAAGGTCTCTCTATCTCTAAAGTACGTGCCGCTGTACGTGTTTATACCACTCGCTTACGTTATTTTTACAGTGTACGTGAGGGCGCACAACGTGTTGATTTAAACGGTAATGAGGTTGAGCCTGTTACTGCTGAGCACGCTGAGTACGCACGCACTCGCTTTACTGAAATCAATAATAAGCGTCGTCCAGCTAAGCCTAAGAAGCCACAGGGCCGTCCATTCAATAAGGGCAAGCGTCCAAATAATGGCGAAGGCCAAGGTGATGGTCAACAGCGTCGCTTTAACAACCGTGATGGTCAGCAGCAGCGCCGCTTTAACAATCGCAATAACAACAATCAGCGTAAGTTTGAGCCAGCAAAAGAAAGCGACATTCGTATTGGTCGTTATGTATTTGTTTCTACCGATAGTAGCTATGTCAAGGGCACAGTAAGTCAGGAGCTCAATGGTGATACTGTAAGTATTACTATTATGAATGGTTTACCTGTAACTGTACCTTTAAGCCGTGTGTTCTTAAGTGTTGGTGGCGCTCCTCGTCCAAAGCGCAACTTTAACAATAATGGCTCTAATGGTCACTACAACAAGGGCCCACGTAATAACTACCGTAACAATAACAACCGCCGTCCTAATGGTAACCACCAAAATGGCAAGGTTGCACCAAATAGTGCTGAGTAGTTAAAACTTATTGTGCAGCAAAAAAGCTAATAGACCTAAGATGATCTTAGGGCTATTGGCTTTTTTGGTAAATATTTAATAACTTTTGCTAATTTGCCACTAAGCTTAGTAATGTTATTATTTTAACCGTGAATATCAGAGTACATATAGCTTTCATAGGGGAAAATCCTTTTGTTAAAAGGATTTTCCCCTATGTTAGTGTCTCTGAAAGATTTTAGATTCTTTGTTCAGGCAGATGCGAGGTAGCTTTAGCCGTGCTTAAATTGTCCAAACTTGCTTTAGGAGTGGCCATGTTGGCCTGCTCAATAGCTGCAAATGCTAAATTGGCAATCCCAACCTACGAGCAATTACCTAATTTAGCTCCTGAAGGCATTCATCAAACGGCTTGTACACGTACTGCCAATAGTTATATTCGTGCTCATTACAAGGCTATTGATGTGGATGGAGAGTTTGCTGATAAAGTAATCAAGCAATTTCTCTATTATATGGATTACAACAAGAGCATCTTTACTAAGAGTGAAGTAGATGAGATCTATGCTAATCGTGATCGCATCATTCGTGCTATTTTGTTATGCGATTTAAGCTATCCATATGAGCTTTACAATATCTCTACTAAGAAGCGCTATCAAAAGTACTCTTTCTTTGTTAAAACCATTGAAGAGGACAAACTCGATCTAACTACTGATGATAGTGTAGAGTTTAATCGTAAAGATGCTGACTTCTTGCCTGATGAAGCTGCCTTAAAGAAGCAGTGGATTAATGAGCTTAAGAATGATTACATCTTACAGCTCTTGGCTGACAAGACTAAAGAAGAAGCTAAAAAGCGTATCTTACGTCGCTACAATGCTGCTTTAGCCAAGCTGGCACAGATTAAGTCAGAGGATGTATTCTCTATTTTTGAAAATAGCTTTGCTACCGCTATTGATCCTCACACCAGTTATTTAAGCCCAGATGATAGTGAAAACTTTAATGATAATTTGAACTTATCATTAGAGGGTATTGGTGCTGTGCTTACCTCTGAGGATGAGTACACTGTTATCAATTCTATTTTGCCTGGTTCTCCTGCTGAGCAAACTAAGAAGTTAAAGGCCAAAGATAAGATTGTAGGTGTTCGTCAGGCTGATGGCTCCTATGAGGATATTATTGGCTGGCGCTTAAATGAAGTAGTTAAGAAGATTAAAGGCCCTAAGGGTACCAAAGTAACCTTGGATATCGAGCGTGGTGAAGGTTCTCAATTGACTACCTTTAGCGTCGATATTATTCGTGACAAGGTAAGACTACAGGACTCTGAGGCTAAGATCGAAATGAAGGAGCACAAGGGTAAGAACATTGCTGTGCTCAAGATTAAGAGCTTCTATACTAACTTACATCAGGATATTAAAAAGGAAATCAATCGTATCAAGTCTGAGGGCAAGAACATTGATGCCTTAATTATTGATTTACGTAACAATGGTGGCGGCTTATTACCAGAGGCTACTTTATCTTCTGGTCTCTTTATTAAGAGTGGCCCAATTGTATTAGTACGTGATGCTCGTGGTAATGTTATTCCTCAGTATGATACTGATGCCTCATCAGCTTATGACGGCCCATTAGTGGTGCTTATCAATCGCCTTAGTGCTTCTAGCTCTGAGATTATGGCCGCAGCCTTACGTGATTATGGTCGTGCCTTGGTTGTAGGTGATACCTCTTTTGGTAAGGGCACTGTTCAACAGTCTAAGCCATTAGCTCGTGTGTACGATTTTAATGATGAGCAATTAGGTTCCATTCACTACACTATTGCTAAGTTCTATCGTATTAATGGTGGTTCAACCCAGCTAAAGGGTGTATCTCCTGATATCTACTTACCAACAGGAGTAGACTCCAAGGAATTTGGTGAGAGCACTGAGCCTAATGCCTTGCCATGGGACAAGATTAATCCTGTCCAATATGACAGCTATTTAAATATTGAGGCTTATGTTCCACAGTTAACCGCCAAGAGCAATAAGCGTGTTAATAACAGCTTAGCCTTTAAGCTTATTAAAGACGATTTAGACCGCTACTATAAGCTCAAAGATAAGAAGGTTCTTTCTGTAAATCTTGCTCAGCGTGAGCAAATGAAGAAAGACGATGATGCTTATGCTCTTAAGACTACTAATCAACGCTTAAAGCTCATGGGCAAGCCAGCAGTCAAGAAGGTTAAAGATTTACCTGATGACTTTGAGTTTGACGATACTATTTTAGACGAGACTGTAATTATTGCCTCTGACTTTGCAGATGCTCAAAAGGCCAATCTGTATAAGGCTCAACAAGCTCCTATCTTAAATCGCTTCCCAGCTGTAGATAGAGATGAGTTATCCAAGGGCAAAGGTGTGCAATCTCCTCCAGGTGCTGCTGCTATGCCAGCACGCCCAGAGGCCGCTAGAATTCAAGCTAACAGCTTGCCAGGTGGTTTTTTGCCATCCTCAACAGAGAACTTAGGTATTAGCTTAGATGATAAGGATAATAGCTCTGACTCTGTTAGCTATAAGTCCGCTAGTAGTTTAGCTGATAGCTTAGCTCCTACTGCCTCTAAAGCAGATGCACAGCCAGCACAAGCGGTTCACCATACTTTAGATGGTCGCCCTTACAGTTTAGTTACTGCTACTGGTGAGATTAATAATATGGATGCCGATGGTGCTTTATTAGGCCCATGGCGCACTATGAATGAGGATGACACTTTTTTACGTGTAAGCGATCAGGAGTTTAAAGCCCTCCTCGAGCAATATCACAATAAGTCAACCTCAGTACATCTTAAGGACAGTCTTTATCCAAGTTTATGGCAAGAGCAAGATACTGTTGCTACTAAGGAAAATTATCGCTCTGGTAGCATTGTCTTAAGCCCTAATAATTTTGAATAAAACCCTCATTACTTCAAGGCAGAGTCTAAACAACTCTGCCTTTTTATTTGACATCTCAGATAAAAGCCAGCAAAAGCTCCAAAAGCCTCAAAATCCCTTTAACCAACATGGCTAAAGCCAATAGGTGTGGAGCTTTACCAAAGCCTTGTGTTGCCAGATTAGCGCTAGTATCAAAATGTTGTGCCTTGCACTGCTATGCATTGCCGTCCCGTGCTGTGCACTGCCATGCATTACATTGCCATGCCGTGTAATGCCATGCAAAAACACACCATGCCTTGCCATGGCGTTTGCTCGCCTGCTTTACTTTTCATTGTCCTCCTGGGGCGGGTTGGTAGTTAGAGTAGAGTCTGGTGATAGCTATTATTATCAAGTAGGGGCTAAGCGTAGCTAACTTTAACTTTAACTTGGATGGTAGGTCGGCAGGTCGGTAGGTGCTGCTAATGCTGATAGTCGACGTGGGGATAGGGTAGAGTACTTAAGGTTAAGTAAGTTTGACTATTGGCTGTACTAAAGTCTATATTAATATCGGATATGGTTTATCTTTTAGGAGACAATAATGGCTGCTAGCAACTTTAAAGCTAAGAAGCGCTTAGAATATAAGAAACCTGATTTTACTGCTACAGATATTGATCTGCAGTTTCAACTAGCTGATGATGCTACTGTAGTACGTGCTACTGCGCATTATGTTCGTTTAAGCGCTGATCCTAAAGCTCCGTTACGCCTTGATGGTGAAGAGCTCAAGCTCAATGATGTGTTATTAAATGGACAGTCTTGTAAGTACAATGTTACTGACACAGAGCTTATTGTTTCCGAAGTTCCAGATGATTTCGAGCTTACCACCGAAGTCGTGATTAGTCCTGCTCGTAATACTAGCCTCATGGGTCTTTATAAGTCTTGCGGCTGTTTTTGCACCCAGTGTGAGCCTGAGGGCTTTAGACGTATTACTTACTTCTTAGATCGTCCTGATGTTTTAGCTAAGTATAGAGTTACTATTGTGGGCCCTGACTATGGCTGTGGCGTATTGCTCTCCAATGGTAACCTAGTTGAGTCAGGCATTAAAGATGGCCTTCTTTACAGTGTTTGGGAAGATCCATTTCCAAAGCCATCATACCTCTTTGCTTTAGTAGCTGGTGCCTTTGATATCATTGAAGATACCTTTGTTACCAAGTCTGGCCGTGAGGTTAAGCTAGCTCTTTATGTTGATCGTGGTGCTTATACTCGTGGCACTTGGGCTATGCAATCCATTAAAGAGTCTATGGCTTGGGATGAGCGTAGATTCAACCTGGAATACGACTTAGATAATTTCAATGTAGTAGCGGTAGATTTCTTTAATTTTGGCGCTATGGAAAACAAGGGCTTGAACATCTTTAATTCAAGCTGTGTGTTAGTAGATCCACAAACTGCTACTGATACCAATTACTACACTGTGCAAGGTGTTATTGGTCATGAGTATTTCCATAACTGGACTGGTGACCGTGTTACCTTACGTGATTGGTTCCAATTATCCTTAAAGGAAAGCTTAACTGTTTTCCGTGATCAAGAGTTCTCCTCTGATGTTAATAGCCGTGTACTTACTCGTTTAGATGCTATTAATGTTATTAGATCCCGTCAGTTTGCTGAGGATGCAGGCCCTATGGCTCACCCTGTACGTCCTGAGCAAGTTATGGAAATGAACAACTTCTACACCGTAACTATTTATGATAAGGGTGCAGAAGTTATTCGTATGATTCATACTATTGTGGGTGAGGAAAAATTCCAAAAAGGTATAGCTGATTACTTAGCTCGTTATGATGGTCAGGCTGCCACCATTGAAGACTTTATCTTGACCATGGAAACAGCCTCTTTAACTGACTTAGCTCAGTTTAGACGTTGGTATTCCCAAGCTGGTACTCCTGAGGTCTATGCAAAATGGGCCTGGAAGAGCATTGATGACAATGGCAATGGTAAGGCGCAGCCTGCCTTAGCTGCCAATATTGATGAAAAGGCTATTGCTGCTGCTTTAAATAATGAAGTGGTATCAGATACTCAAGAGAGCGCTAATGAAGAGTGCGGTTGTGATGAAAATTGTAAGTTAGTCCTTACTTTAACTCAAAATACTCCACCAACCCCAAATCAAAGCACCAAGGATCCTTTTGTAATTCCAGTGCGTACCTCTTTCTTAACCAAAGATGGTCAAAGCGTGGTACCTCCAGAGTTGCCTGAGAATGGTGTTTTAATGTTTACCAAGGAAGAGCAGAGCTTTGAGTTTACAAACTTACCAAAGGACACTATTCCTGTAGTATTACGTGACTTTTCTGCCCCTGTAAAGCTAAGTGCCATGTATCAGACTCAAGACTATATCAATATGCTTGAGCATTGTGATGATCCATTTATTCGAGTGGATTCTTACATGTCCTTAATCAATGCTTTTGTACACCAGAACATTGATAAGGTTAAAAATGGTGATCTTCCAGAGCCTACAGATATTATCAAGGCTATCTCTTATGTAATTAATGACGCTAGCATTGATATGCAGTTAAAGGCTAAGTTAATTGTAGTGCCAAGCTTAATTAGCTTAATGGAGACCTTTAAGAAGATTGACCTTGATGGACTTGATCAAACTCGTAAAGAGTTATCATCCTTGATTGCTCGTGCCCTAGCCTCTGAATATAAGGATTTAGAGCATAAGACTAGATCAAGTGGTAAGTACAAGTATGATGCTCAAAGTGCTGCTCAAAGAGCCTTGCATAATGCAGCTCAATACATGGTTGCCTTGGGCTATCTTGCTGACGATAACGGCATTAAGGCTGATGACTTGATTTCCAATGCTTATGAGAATGCTAATAACATGACTGATCGCTTAGCCGCCTTAAGTGCTGCCTGCGAATTAGAATTACCATGTAAGAGCAAGTTATTAGATAGCTTTGAACAAAGCTATTCTCATGATCCACTTACCTTTGATAAGTTCTTTAGTGTTCAGGCTGCTGTTTCCTCTGAGGAAACTATCAAGGTAGTTCGTAAGCTTATGGATCATAAGTGCTTTGATATCACTAACCCAAATCGTGTTCGTGCATTAATTGGTACTGTAGGTTATAACAACCCAGTAGCACTACACCGTCGTGATGGTATGGGTTATTTATTAATGCTCGATGTAGTAAGAAAGCTTAACGATATTAACCCATCAGTAGCAGCCCGCATCTTAGATGGTTTAATTAACTATCGTCGCTTTGATATTAATCGTATTAACAAGGCTGAGGAGTATCTCAATAAGATGAAGGCTATTCCAAATCTTTCTCGCTCTGTTTTTGAGAAGATCTCCTCTGCATTGGACAGTGATACCAAGCAATAATTACTAGTCTTTACTTGACTCTCAAGGCACCCTAAAGATAGTTGTTTTTAGGGTGCTTTAGGTTTTTATCAGCCTTATCTAAGAAAAAGAAAATTTTTTTGGGTGGTCTTATGTCAGATGAACGCTATTACCATTTTTATCTCAACATTGACCAAGATGAGTTAATGCGTCTTTACAGTGGTTCTGCTAGGCGTTTACGTGCCCGTTCTTTAGAAGGGCCTGTAGTAGACTTGGATGCTAACCACTTGCGTCAATTCACTACCAGATCAGGCATTAACGGTCGTTTTCGTTTAGTAGTGACAACACAAAACAAATTTCTACGTTTAGAGCGCATCTAAGCGGTGCCTCGTGTACAATATGCCCGTCTTGAAGGCTAAAAGCTCACAGCTTTGCTCCGCTTCGCTCAGCTTCGCTACCGCTGCGCCAGCTGCGCTATCGCAAGCTAAGCTATGCTGCCAGCTGCGCTATGCTACCAGCTGCGCTATGCTGCAAGTAGCGTCAGATAGGCTAGGGTGATGCGTAATGTTAATCGTAGGTTGTATCAGTAGGCTTTAAAGGTCTTGTGCGCTAGCTATATAGCTAGCTTTAGACTTAGGCGTGTTTAGTTCCTTAAAGGCTCTAAAACCTTATGCAAACACCCTGTAAGGCCCTGATAGCAAGGCAAGCCCAGTAACAAGTAAGACTTGCATGCTTTGTAAGGCTAGTAAGTTTTGTAAGCTTTGCACAGGCTCTATAGGCTCTGATAGTGCAAGGCATTATTAAGTAAGCTAGGAACGATGAGCCTAATCGGCGCTAGGGTGATAGGTAGGGCTGATGCTGATAGCATTGAGAGCTATCTTGTTACTAAGTCGTAAGTGTTAGTCTTTAAGTAAAGTTTTGTTTCTTTGGAGTGTGACAATGTCAATTTATGCCCTTTATCCAAGCTTGATTCGTCCTGTTTTATTCTGTCTTGATCCAGAGAATGCTCACAGCTTAACTATTAATTTAGGTCATTTATTGTCCAAAGAGCCACTTACTAAAGTATTTGGTCAAACTGTTGCCTCCAAGCCAGTAGAGGTTATGGGATTGAAGTTTGATAATCCTTTAGGTCTAGCCGCTGGTATGGACAAAAATGGCGATGCTATCGACTTTCTTGGTGCTTTAGGTTTTGGTCACTTAGAGTTAGGTACTGTAACTCCTTTAGCTCAAGAGGGTAATGCCCGTCCTCGCATGTTTAGAATTAAAGAGGCTCGTGGCCTCATTAATCGTATGGGCTTTAATAATAAGGGTGTTGATTACTTGGTCAATAACCTTAAAAATCGTCGTTATAAGGGCATTATTGGTGTTTCTATTGGCAAAAATGAAATTACCCCAATTGAAAATGCAGCTAGTGACTACTTACACTGCATGAATAAGGTTTATAACCACTGCGATTATATTGCTGTCAATATTTCTTGCCCTAATACTAAGGACTTAACTGCGCTTCAAGAGGCAGGCCCATTAGTTGATTTACTTACTACTTTGAAAAAAGAGCAGGGCAAATTAGCCTCTGAAAATAACAAATATGTGCCTCTAGTAGTCAAGATTGCTCCTGATTTGGATGATGTACAACTAAGTGCTATTTGTGATGCTTGCTTAAGACTTAAGATTGACGGTATTACTTGCACTAATACTACTACTAGCCGTGAAGAGGTGCATGGTTTAGCTCATGCTAGCGAGTGGGGTGGCTTATCTGGAGAGCCTATTCGTCACAAGTCTACCGTGGTGTTATCTAAGGTAGCCTCACAGATAAAGGGACAAATTCCAATTATTGGTGTAGGTGGCGTTAATGGTGTTATTGCTGCTCGTGAAAAGATGCAAGCAGGTGCAAGCTTAGTTCAACTTTATTCAGCTTTTGTTTACCAAGGCCCAAGTATTATTGAGGATATTGTTAACAATATCTAATTTTCACCATCAATTTTGCAAAAGTACTTGTAAAAGCTTTAACATGGTAGTTAGTCACAAAATCATAGATTTGATCTAGCCTCACTATTTATTGCTTGTGCAGGATTTTAGTAAGAATTAGTTTTAGCTGGCGGCATTGTGGTTGTTAGCTCCAACAACGCTATTTAATTAGCTCTTAGTTTATACCCAAGAGCTAATAGCACATGTTCACCATGGAGCGCTAAGGCCCAAGGCCATGGCTCATAAGGCCATGGCCCACAAGCCATGGTCGCATGGCTCATGGCCTTTAGCCATACTCTAGCTTAAGCTAAGTGTTTTTTTGGGGCAGCAAAATAGTAAGTGTCAGAATTTTGGTTAGTTAAAGTTAGCTAAGTGCTCAAGAGCTCAAGTGCAACGACTGTGGCTAATAAATTAAATTGCATTTAGACACTGTTAAGTGGTACCAGTAAACAAATAGCTTATTTATCGAATTTTTAGCCTGACTGCTAATTGTTTGGGCTTAGATATTTGTGCCATTTTAAGGGCAATAATTGCCTTTTTGTGTAGATTTTGCCAAAATTGTATGGAATTTGCATGCAGCTACCATCAGTCAAAATTTTTTAGTTTTGATGTTTTGTCTGTAATTGGTTCTTTGCATGAACCTTAGTTTTTTTGTGAGTAGCATGCTACTCATCTTTGCTTATGTTTAAAGTTAAAAGATAGTGCACTTATGAACTATCTTTTTTGCTTGAGTTAAGATTCTTCTCAAGCTTAGGTGGCAGGGGTTAATTTCCTAGGCTTATTTTTACAGGCCGCTGAAGTTAGTTAACTCTTTTGTCTAAGGAACGGATTGGTATGCGGATAACTCCAGGCGAGTCTTGGACTTGGTCTTATCGAAGTATAGAGGGGCAAGATTATTTGGGCCTCTTCATCACTAATGAAAAAGGGATGAAATACTTCTTTAGAACTAATTTTATGGTTCAGCACCTAAGGACTTTTCCAGAATACGGATCTCCTTTTACTGTTCGTGATGCTCAGCTGTTAAATGATTTTATGGCTGGCTTAATGGCTGTAGGTATTGCCGATAACGATCAGGGTAAGGACGTATCCACTAGTATGGAAATTGCTCTTAATGCTGTAGCCTGCGCCCTTTTTGTCCGTGCACCTAAAAGAGCAATAGAACACGCCTTTTTACCTTATCCAGGTAAGATTGATCACATTAAACGAGGGCAAGTAATTTCTCTTTATAGCAAAGATAAAAAAGTAAGTGACTTTATTGTTTTAGATGATGAGTCTCAAGTAACAGATGGTACATTTAGGGTTATGTTTGCCAATAGGGAGCTACGAATAGGCAAGCATATGCTGTCAGTTGGAGCGCTAATTAGAGTGCCCCGCTCAGTAATTTGTCCTTTTAGAGCTTTAAGTTCTAATAACTCTAATCATATAAGTTATGCTTAATTTCCTTGTATAGCACTAACCAACTTTGAATTAGATTTAGTTTTATTACAAACAAGCTGAGTTAAAGCTCATGCTTGTTTTGTTGTCTTTGTAAAGCTTAGTTTACTGCCTGAACTTTTGGTCAATAATGGTAATTAAACAAGGCTACCAACTTCTAAGCAATGTGAGCAGAATGTTGGTTTTAGTCTTAGTTAAATGTTGTGACTTTTAGATAGGCATTCATTAACGAGCTGCGGTAAGCTTAAGTGTATAAGTTAATAGGTAATTGCAAAGCCAATTACAAGCAGTAAGAAAGGTAAAGTCTTATACTTAGGAACACCGTTAGTTCTATTATTTACTTTTTACAAGAAGTTCATGCTCTAAAAAGCAATTATTCTAAAGAGCTTAGAGCATTGAACAATGGCTAAAATAGGCCATAATTTAGGATTAAGTCTTGTAATTTCGGCTTGATTATTGAGTTTAAACTCTCTATAATTGATAGATTGAGCCTTTTTCAAGCCATTAGTAAAAATATTGGGATCATTTGATGGAAAACAATTCCGCAAGTACCGAGTTTAAGCAGTTGATTGCCCTTGGTAAGGAACGTGGTTACCTTACTATTGAAGAACTCAATGATAGAATTCCAGCAGACTTAGTTTCTGGAGATCAGCTTACGATCTTAATTCAGACATTCATTGATATGGGCATCAATGTTTGTGAGACCCCTCCTGATCCTGATGAGATCTTATTAAATGAGAACTCTCAATCAGTTGAGTCTGAAGATGTCGAGACCGTAGCCTCACAGTTAGATAGCTCGGTTGAGATCGGTCGCACTACCGATCCAGTACGCATGTATATGCGTGAGATGGGTAATGTGTCTTTATTGACTCGTAAAGACGAGATTGAGATTTCAAAGCGTATTGAGCGTGGTACACACGATGTACAAAAGTGCATTGTGGAGTTTCCTTTGGCCATGCGTCAGCTCTTTGATACCTTTGATAAGGCTTGTGATCCTGAAAGCGAGTTACGTTTAGTTGACATCGTAGTTGGATTTGGCGATCCTTATGTTGATAGCGACCTAAAAGACGAAGAAATTGAGGAGGTTGTTGAGGAAAACCAAGAAGTTGAGGATATCGAGAATATTGATGAACTCAATATGGTTGACGGCGACGTTGATGACCTTGATTTAGACGTTGAGGAAGTTGAAGAAGAGCAAACTAGCTCTAAGGCAAGCCCTGCCAAGCGTCGTGGCCGCCGTGCTAAGACTGAGGTAGAGGTGGAGCTTGATGATGAGGATGATGAGGATGCAGACGAAAATGGCGGTGCCAATAATGAGTCTGGCCCTGATCCTGAGTTAGTAAAAACTCGTTTTAGCGAATTACGTGTTCAATTCGAGAAAGTTGAAAGCTTTAGAGTTAAGAGCGGTGCTGTAGCTGCTAGAAAGCACGAAGAAGAGTTAAAGCGCCTAACTGAATTATTCTCTACTTTCCGCTTAGTTCCTCAACAGCTTGAGTCTTTATTAGGCACTATGCGTGACATGATGGATCGTGTTAAGGCACAAGACCGTCGTATCCGTGAAATTGCTGTAAACCGTTGTGGTATGAAGATTGATGATCTTCGTGCTTACTACACTGAGTCTCAGATGGAAGCCTCTATGGACTGGTACGAAAAGGCCATCCGTCCACGCCGTGCTTTTGCTACTAGACTCAAAGAGTATCGCCCAGATATCGAAAGATGTGTTGAGGCCTTACAGGATATTGAAAACGAAGCTGGTATCTCCATTTTCCGTCTTCGTGAGCTCTCCCGTCGTGTCATGATGGGTGATGCTATGGCTAAGAAAGCCAAGAAAGAAATGGTCGAAGCTAACTTACGTTTAGTTATTTCTATTGCTAAGAAGTACACTAACCGTGGCTTACAATTCTTGGATCTAATCCAAGAGGGTAACATTGGCTTAATGAAGGCTGTAGATAAGTTTGAATACCGCCGTGGTTATAAGTTCTCTACTTATGCTACTTGGTGGATCCGTCAAGCTATCACACGTTCTATTGCTGATCAGGCCCGTACCATCCGTATCCCTGTACATATGATTGAGACTATTAATAAGCTCAACCGTATTTCTCGTCAAATGTTACAAGAGAAGGGACGCGAGCCAACTCCAGAGGAGCTTGCCTCTAAGATGGGCTTACCTGAGGAAAAGATCCGTAAGGTAATGAAGATTGCTAAGGAGCCTATTTCCTTAGAAACCCCTGTAGGCGATGATGATGATTCGCATTTAGGTGACTTCATTGAGGACGGTTCTATTGCCGTTCCAGCTGATGCTGCCACTGCTGAGTCCTTAAAGAACGCTATTAACACTGTATTAGATGATATGCCTCCAAGAGAAGCACAAGTGTTACGTATGCGTTTTGGTATCGGTATGACCTCAGACCATACCCTTGAGGAGGTAGGCCGTCAGTTTGGTGTTACCCGTGAGCGTATTCGTCAGATTGAGGCAAAGGCCTTACGTAAGCTTCGTCACCCATGCCGCTCTGCTGGCTTAAAGGGCTTCTTAGACTAAAGCTTAATTTCATTTTATGATCAAAAAAAGCGGCTCAAGGGCCGCTTTTTTTATCTTAGCTTATTTTTAAAGCTGTCAAACTAGTTATATTCATGGTTATGAGGAACTTCTTCGTCCTCAACAACATCAGGCTCATTTAGAGCAGCTAAAATCTGCTCAAATACTTGCTCAGGGTTATGCTGCCATAAAATACCCTTGATGCCCACCTTATTAGCCATTTCAACATTGGCAGGATTATCATCAATAAATACGCAGCTGCTGGCCTTTAAGTGATAGCGCTCTAATAAAGTATAGTAAATGCGCTTATCAGGCTTGTTCATGTGCTCTTCGCCTGAGACCACAATACCCTCAAAATCATCTAAGAAGCGATAGTGAGAGAAAGCATAAGGGAAAGTTTCTGCAGACCAGTTGGTAAGACCAAAAGCCTTGAAACGACCATCTGCTAATACTTTCTTGAGTAGACCAACACCGTCAGCATGTTCACTCTTGAGCATCTTTGACCATTGGGTGTGGTACATTTCAATTTCTTTAGCCCATTCTGGATGCTTTGCAGTAAGTTCTTGCACGCCTTGTGCAAAAGGTTTACCAGCATCCATTTGTGCATTCCACTCGCTAGTGCAAACCTCAGCTAAGAATTTCTCCATCTTAGCGTCGTCATTAAAATAGTCACGATAAAGATAGCGAGGGTCCCAGTCTAATAAGACACCACCAAAGTCAAAAATAATGTTGCTTCTAGCCACAACTCGACTCCACTTCCAAAGCACCAGCCCTCATGGCTGGTAACAATCTATTACTAAAGCATAGCGCACCGTAGCTAACAATAAAATAGAAAATAGTAAGATTATTTTTAGCACGTGATCTTTAGCGCTATTTTTGACCAAAGTACTTGTAAATAGCACCTTGGTAGCTATAAATATCCTTAGTTAATAAATCAGATTTGATTAATGTATTCCTTACTTTAAGGGCCTTAGCGCACCAATTTAAAGCCAAGGTCATATATATTGATATTTATTGGTGCATGCTGATGCAACAAGAATAGAAAAGGGTATTATGAGGCCACTAGTAGAATTGTTGGGGCTGCTTAAGGTACAGTATTTTGTTCTTGTAAAGCTAGTTCATCTATCAAAGGTGGGCACAAGGAAGCAATAAAATATTCTCTATAAGGGGCCCCCTCCTACTTAGTTAGTAGTTGTTAAAAGAATCATTAATGTTTTGTAGGATCATTAATATTAAATAGGAGATTTATTATGGCCGCTTTTAATATTAAGGCTGCTTTATGTTCTAGCGCTTTAGCTCTTTGTTCTTTAGTTATGGCTCCAAACGCCTTAGCTGAGGATGAGGTATTGCGAGTAGGAACAGAATCTTCCTATGCCCCTTTTGAGTTTAATAATGCTCAAGGTCAACTAGTGGGCTTTGATATTGATTTAGCAGAAGCTGTTGCCAAACAAATGGGCGCTCAAGTTGAGTGGGTACAAATGCCTTTTGACGGCTTGATCCCAGCTATGCTTACCTCTCAGGTTGATATGGCAGTTGCCTCATTTACAGTCACTCAAGAGCGTAAAAAGCGCATCAACTTCTCCGATCCTTACTATCGTTCTGGTCTAACCTTTGTAATTAGAAAGGCTGATGAGGGTAAGTACACCTCAGTTGAGTCTTTAAAGGGTCAACGCTTATGTGCCCAATTAGGCTCTGTTAGTGCCATGAAGGCTCAAACTTTCTCTAAAGACAATGTAACCACCTTTAATGATGCCTACGCTGCCTATTTAGAGCTTAAGTCTGGCGGCTGTGAGGCGGTATTAAACGATCGTCCAGTAAATTTATACTTTATGGCCACTTCTCAAAACGCCTCTGATTTCCATGAGATCAATGAGCTTATGGATGCCGAGGACATGGCCATGGTAATTCCAAAGAATAATGATGAGTTGCTCACCAAAGTTAATAAGGCCCTTTCAGAGTTAAAGGCTAACGGCACTTATGAGCAAATTTACAACAAGTGGTTTGGTGAAACTCAAAAAAAATAAGTAATTAATACTTTATTTAACCAACAAAAAAGGCCAACTATTAAAGTTGGCTTTTTTTTTCCCATTTAAAGGCTATGCCCTTAAATGGCCTGCCCAGAAAATATCCTGCCATGCAAAGAGCCATGGCCATTTAAAACCAAGGCCTTAAAAGTGCCATCACCTTAAAGTTGGAGTCTTTAGGCTTTACCAATTATGCTTCAATCACCAAGCATTTAAGTTTGTGGCTATAGCTTTAGCAAGCTAATGCCCTTAAATAAAAGGTGCTTTAATAATATTTATGGTTGATGCTTACCTTGCTCACTTAAAGAGAAAAATATGCTCCCTTTGTTAAATATCGGGCGGCAATGGGTAGTATTTGTAGTAAAATATGATGTCTTATTCTATGCTTGCAATTAGTGCAATAGATAGTAGATACGCCTAAATTAGCTAAAATTCGGCTAACTCGTAGGGAGCTTTATAATCTAGGCACAAAGTTAGCGAGAAATTAAGCAGCCGAGTAGTTTCATCTGATCAATGCTTGGCCTTGCTTTTTTCGATGTCTTTCCAATACTTGTTTTAGGTAGTTGTAGTAGTCTACCAAGTCTAACAAAGTTTTTGTGAGCAAAAGCTTTAAGGGCACGAGATTGGTAATGCCTTATGTTAAGGAGATTAAAAATGTCTTTTAAATTTGGTGGTGCACTCAAGACTTTAGCTTGTGTAGCAGCTTTAGGTTGCATGAGTTCTTCTATGGCTTATGCTGAGACCTTGCGTGTTGGTACTGAGGCTACTTACGCTCCATTCGAGTTTGCTGCTGAAGACGGTAGTTTGACTGGTTTTGACGTTGAGTTAATTCAGGCTATTGGTAAGGAAGCTGGTTACGATAAGGTTGAAGTTTTAAACATGCCTTTTGACGGTTTAATTCCAGCTTTAATGACCTCTCAAATCGACACCATTATCGCAGCTATGTCTATTACTCCAGAGCGTGCTAAGCGTGTTGCTTTCTCAGAGCCATACTACACCTCAGGTTTAAGTGTTTTAATTTTAGAAGAGAACAAGGATAAGTATCCAAAGGTTGATAGCCTTAAGGGTAAGTCCTTATGTGCTCAAATCGGTACCACTGGTGCTATGACTGCTGAGACCTTATCCCCTGGTAAGGTAAAGGCCTTTAACACTGAGCCAGAAGCTTTTATGGAGCTTAAGGCCAAGGGTTGTGAGGGTGTAGTAAATGATCGCCCAATTAACCTCTATTTCTTAGCTCAAACCGCTGCTTCTGATGGCGTAACTGAAATCAATGAGATTTTAACTGCTGAGAAGTATGGTATTGCTGTTCATAAGAATAATAAAGAATTACTTGAGAAGTTAAATGCTGGCTTAAAGAAATTACAAGAAAATGGTACTTATGATGCCATTTACCAAAAGTGGTTTAAGCTCACTCCAACTACTAAGTAATTTTAAACAAATTATTTACTAGCTCTTAGAGCTATGTATAATAGTGGCTTTTGGCAAAATTTTTACTATTAGTGAAAATTAAGCCATAAGCTTATTCCAAGCATGCTTTAAACTGCTTCTTGTAAGTTTAGAGCTATTAAGGGGGCAGCAGTTTTGCTGCCTTAATTATTAAGAGCGTGCCCTGGTTCCTCCGCTAGGTGTTGCCACGGGTGCATGGTCAACAGTTTTAAGAGCTTTTAAAACATGTCGATACCATTTGACTTTAGTTTAATCATTAATAGCTTGCCGCTATTAGGTATTGGTGCCTTAGTTACCATTCAAATTACTGCTATGGCGGTATTTATTGGTACCTGTATTGGTCTATTTGTAGGTATTGCCGAGCTTGCTCGTTATGGTTGGATTCGTATCCCAGCTAAGATCTACGTAGACTTTATTCGTGGCACTCCATTATTAGTTCAGATCTTTATTATCTACTTTGCTCTACCAATTATTTTTGGTACTCGCATTGAGCCTTTTGTTGCTGCGGTAGCTGCCTGTTCTATTAACTCAGGTGCTTATGTAGCCGAGATCTTCCGTGCTGGCATTCAATCTATTGATAAAGGCCAAATGGAGGCGGGCCGAAGCTTAGGTATGTCATGGACTCAAACCATGCGTCATATCATTATTCCTCAGGCTTTCCGTCGTACCATTCCTCAGTTAGGTAATGAGTTTATCGCCATGTTAAAGGACTCCTCCTTGGTGTCCGTAATCGGCTTTGAGGAGCTTACTCGTAAGGGTCAGCTCGTTATTGCCTCAACCTATGGCTCACTTGAGATTTGGTCAGCAGTAGCTATTATCTACTTAATCATGACCTTAACTATCACCCGTTTTGTAGCGTACTTAGAAAAGCGCTTCAAATAGCTAATAGATTTAGGAGATAGCAAATGAGCGCCATGATCAAAATTCGTAACTTGCACAAAACTTACGGCAAGAACGACATTTTAAAAGGTATCGATCTCGATGTTGCTAAGAGCGAAGTAGTGGTAGTTATTGGCCCTTCTGGCTCTGGTAAGAGTACCTTATTACGCTGCGTTAATTATTTAGAAGTGCCAACTGATGGCATGATCACTATTGATGGTGTTGATATTACTCGTAAGGTTGATATCAATACTATTCGTGCTGATGTGGGTATGGTTTTCCAGCACTTTAATCTCTTCCCTCATAAGAGTGTGCTCGATAACATTACCTTGGCTCCAATTCAGGTTAGAGGTAAGTCAGTTCAAGAGGCTGAGGCCATTGCTTTAGACTTATTAGAAAAAGTAGGTCTTAAAGATAAAGCCCACTCTTTCCCATCTCAGCTCTCTGGTGGTCAACAGCAGCGTGTTGCTATTGCTCGTGCTTTAGCCATGCAGCCAAAGATCATGTTATTTGATGAGCCAACCTCTGCTTTAGATCCAGAAATGGTTAAAGAAGTACTTGAGGTTATGAAGCGCCTTGCTGAGTCAGGCATGACCATGATGGTAGTAACCCACGAAATGGGCTTTGCTCGTGAAGTAGCAGATCGTGTGATTTTTGTTGACGGCGGCAAGATCCTTGAAATGGGTGCACCAGATGATGTCTTTGTTCATCCAAAAGAGCGCCGTACTCAAGAATTCTTAAACAAGATTCTTTAGGCTTTAGCCTTTTTTTAGAGGCCCTAAATTAGTCATTAATTTAGGGCCTCAATTTTTCTCACCCCAACGCCTCCTCCAACTCCAACCCCAAACCCAAGCTCAAGTCTTCGCTACGCCCAGAGCTAAACTTAAGCCCAATCCCACACCACAGACAACTCCAAATCTAAACCCAAGCTCAAGCTCAACCTCAAGCTCATGTAGCCCAAGGCCCACCTAAAGCTCAACCTTAAGCCAAGCCATAGCAACTTATTTGACAGTGTAAGTAAGAGTAGGGGGAGGGCTAAGTCTAGGCAAAATCAGTATATGATATAATTGAGTTTTGCTTGTTATGTTTGTTGTAAGGGACTGGGGGCATGAATACTAGTAAAGAACCAGTTAAGAATAGCAAGGCTAAAGCTGATGTTGTAGAAAATGCAGGCTACGATCCTCAAGCTTGGCGTAAATTATTAGGCCCAAAACATTGGCTCTCCTGGCTATCTTTAGGCTTATTGGCAATTCTTTCTTATATACCAAATCGTATTCGCGACGCTTTAGCCTATCTCTTATCTTTTCCATTAACTTTAATAAATAATCGCTTTAAAAAGGTTACTTTAGCTAGCCTAAATACTGCCTTTTATGGCCATGATGAGCGTTTTATTAAAGCTATGTATCGCAAAATGCTGATGCATGCGATCATTACAGCTTTTTCTTATGGAGAAGGCACCTTTTTACCAACCTTTATGCTTAAGCGTCGTTGGGTAGTTAAAAATAAAGAAGTATTAGATGAGGCACTAACTCGTAATCAGCCTATTATCTTTTGTGTACCACACTCTTTTGCTTTAGATCGTTGTGGCCTATATCTTAGCTGTCATGGCTTGCCTATGTTTGCTGTGGTTAATGAACAAAAGAACCCTGTTTACGATTGGTTCTTAAATAAGCAGCGTATTATTTTTGGCGGTACTATTCATACTCGTGCAGCAGGCTTTAGGTCTATTATTAAGGCTCTTAAGCAAGGTCGTTATTGCTACTTCTTATGTGATGAGGATTTAGGCGAGGAGTTTACTACTAATTTTGTTAACTTCTTTGGTACTCCTAAGGCTATGGTGGGCTCTTTACCAAAGCTTGCTAAACTTACTAAAGCTCAAGTTTTAGTATTAAATACAGCCTACAATTTAAAGACTGCCAATTATGAGCTTGAATTTACTTATATTGAAGATCAAAAAGATGAGTCTGATGATTCATATTTAGCTCGTGTCTGCACTGCCTTTGAAAATGGCATTAACAAGCACCCAGAGCAATACATGTGGTTTTTGCGTATCTTTAAGACAGCCCCTGATGATAGATATTTCACTAACGTTTATATTAACTGTAATAAAACTAGTAGCGAAGTAGATGTGGACTACTATCATCGTAGAGTGCCTTACGATCATAAAATTAAAGATCGTGGCCCAGACTACAAGCCTATTATCGACTATGAGGAGCTGTTAAAGGCTAAACAAAGCGAACAGAGCAAAAGCTAATAATAGCTAATAAGACTTTTACTACAAGCCATCTTACTAATATAAGATGGCTTGTCTGTTTTTTAGCCTATATAGCAAACGCTGAAAGTATTACTTGTTATTGCCAAATTGTTGATCTGATGCACTGTTTTAGTGCTTAATAAATATAATCTAACTAGATTTAGGCTGTTTGCTTATATAATGACCAAACTAAAACAGAGTAGTCAGATATTCCCTTAGATGGATTTAACAATTATTTAAAAGTGCCTACTCTTGTGTAACGTTTTTTAAAGACTTTTAGTCTGTGAAGCGTGCTAAGCGCAAGCTTACTGTTTCATATTTAGTTGCAATAATAGATTGTTTTGTAAAGTCTAAAAAGGCTAAATGATTGCAGTAACTTGCAACTCAAAGAGTGCCTGCATGGTAAGCAGGGCCTTGAGATATGCTTTATATCCTTTGACCATACGCCTATTAATAAGTTGTTAATACAATCAAACCACAAAACTATACTAGGTGTCGCCTTCTGGGCTTAAATTTTGGTCAACTTACTTTGGAGTACTCCAAATGTTAGAACCATTCAACCCTAAATTTCCTTTAGCAAAAACTCTTAACCGCATCCCATTCATTTTACAAATCATCATAGGTTTAGTTTTTGGTATCTTGTTGGCTATTGTTTATCCTCATGATACCTCTGTAGTTCCTATGTTTGGTACTCTCTTTGTAAAAGCATTAAAGGCTATTGCTCCTATTTTAGTGTTTGTCTTGGTAGCTGCTGCTATTGCACGTCATCAGAAAGGCACTCAAGCCAATATTAGACCTGTAATTGTGCTTTACATTGTTTCTATGCTCTTTGCTTCTACTTTAGCTGTAGTAATGAGCTATTTATTCCCAAGCAACTTTACTGAGTTACAAGATGCCGTTGAGGGTGTTTCTCCTCCTATGGGAATTGGTGAAGTGCTTTCTAACGTTGTTCAGCAAGCTATTGATAATCCTATTAATGCTCTGATTCAAGGTAACTATATCTGTATCTTAATCTGGGCTGTTGCTTTAGGTTTAGCTTTTAGAGCTGCTCATGATAATACTAAGCGTGTCTTAGAGGACTTAGCTCAATCTATCAGTGCTGTAGTTCGCATGGTGATCCGCTTTGCTCCTTTAGGCGTTATGGGCTTAGTGTACAGCGCTTCTACTCATGAAGGTGGCTTTGGTAACTTATTAAACTACTTACACGTATTAGTAGTTTTAATTGCTACCATGCTCATTATTGCCTTTGTAGTTAATGCCATTATTGTTTACTTAACTACTGGTGAGAATCCTTACCCATTAATCTTATTATGCTTAGCTCGTTCTGGCGTAACTGCATTCTTTACTCGTTCTTCTGCTGCTAACTTACCTGTTAACTTAGAGCTTTGCGAAGAACTTAAGTTACCTCGTACTACTTACTCCATTACTATTCCTTTAGGCTGTACCATTAACATGTCTGGTGCTGGTGTTACCATTGTTATCATGACCATGGCTGCTGTACATACCTTAGGTGTTCAGGTTGATTTCTTATCTGCCTTATTAATGTGTATTGTTTCAGTAGTTTGTGCTTGTGGTGCTTCTGGTGTAGCTGGTGGTTCTTTAATGTTGATCCCTCTTGCATGCTCTATCTTTGGTATTAGCAATGATATTGCCATGCAGATTGTAGGTATTGGCTTTATTATTGGTGTATTACAAGACTCATCAGAGACTGCCTTAAACTCTGCAACTGACGTATTATTTACTGCCGCCGCCTGCCGTCGTGCAGAAAAAATTGCTCAAAAGAAAGCTGCTAAAGAGCAAAAATCAGCCTCCTAATAGTTAGCTTTATTAGCAATCTTTTTAACTAAGGCCAGTCTAATCGCAGACTGGCCTTAGTCATTTTCGCCCACCACAACTTCATACCAAAACCATTTCCCAGCACCGCTACCGCTATCGCTACCTACACCATATAGCATCTTAAAGCCCAGAAAATAGGGTAGAAAATTGTTGGTTTAACGTAAATATGAGATTGCTTTCCACTGGCTTATTGCATCTATTAATCTATTGGTCTTAAATATCTATTAATAAGCTATAAATACCTTGTATATCATGTTTGTTGTTGGGATTTTAAAACTGTAAAAGATATGTTAATTAAGGTCGTTAGACTAAATGTAAGCACAAATATCAACACATGGTGTTTTGGTCAATTTCAGCACATTTACTTTTGCTGTGATGACATACTTTCTTTTCCTTTCGTTAACCTGTGTTCTAGCTTTTAATTTATTGTAGAGGTACTCATCATGGCAGTTTACGTAAATACTAACGTTTCTTCCTTAAATGGCCGTCGCTATTTAAATAACGTACAAAACTCTTTAACCACTACTTATCAGAGATTAAGCTCTGGCATTGATCATGTCAACTAATTTTTTATAAATAATTACCTGCCTGCACACCTGCCCCTTTTGCTAGTTAGTAATCACTAACTGCTATTTAAATTCACTCCTTATATCTATGCATCCCTTATAGTTGTTTGATTTGTATCACACACTGTAAGCAATAATATTATACTAATAATTCTCTCTATAGAACTGCCTATCTGAAGCTTTGCATAGAAATCCGCCTCTCAGCCTTTTTCAAGATCACCCGCTAGTG
>NZ_JALKIM010000052.1 GCF_023050945.1 Anaerobiospirillum sp. NML120448
GTTAAGTTAAGTGCTAAAGGTTCACTCATTCATTTAAGGGAGGGCCATACAGAGGGTAGTTCAATAGTTTTTTTACAGATATTAAGTAAAAACCTCGTGAAAGTGGGCAGTGGGAGTAAGTCCTGCTTCCCTTTTTTTATTTGTTAAGTTAAGTGCTAACGGCTAAAGGCCAAGTTTCACTCATTCACTTAATGGAGGGCCATACAGAGGGTAGTTCAATAGTTCTCCTACAGAGATTAAGTAAAAACCTTGTAATAGTGGGCAGTAGGGGGAATCCTGCTGCCCTTTTTTTGTTTGTTAAGTTAAGTGCTAAAGGTTCACTCATTCATTTAAGGGAGGGCCATACAGAGGGTAGTTCAATAGTTTTTTTACAGATATTAAGTAAAAACCTCGTGAAAGTGGGCAGTGGGAGTAAGTCCTGCTGCCCTTTTTTTATTTGTTAAGTTAAGTGCTAAAGGCCAAGTTTCACTCATTCATTTAAGGGAGGGCCATACAGATGGTGGTTCAATCGTTCTCTTACAGAGATTAAGTAAAAACATTGTAATAGTGGGCAGTGGGAGTAAGTCCTGCTGCCCTTTTTTTGTTTGTTAAGTTAGTAATGGGTAGTGCCTAATAGTGATGTAGGTAGGGGCTTTTAAGGGACTGGTTGTAATGGGTGTGGTAGCGTAGGTGGTGCTTTTTTTAATTTTTTGGGGGTGGATTAGATGTTTTTACAAAAATTTAACATTGGTGAGCAAAAGCGCATGGCTAGGCCATTTTATTTGGTTTGGGATCCTAGATAAGATAGATTGACCCTAATTAATAATTGAGCTGATATTTATCTAATTTGTAGTCAGAAATGGCATATCTATAGGGATTTGGGGTGATAGGCGTAACGTTTAACAAAATTTTGTGAGATAGTGCAAAAAAATTTTTCCCAATTTACAGTTTTTTAACAATTGAACTCTTTTTATTTAACTTTCACTTCTTACTATAGTCGCAACTCAAATCAAGGAGAGTGATTAATATGAAGTTCAATAAGTTATTTTCTGCTTTTGCCGCTAGTGCTTTATTAGCTACCGCTTCTTTAGTTCCAGCTCAGGCTGCTGGTAGCGTATCAACCGATGGTTCTACCTCTATGGAGTACTTAATCGGCGCTTTAGGTGAGTCCTTCACTCAAGAGCACAGCGACATCAAGTTCACTTATAGCCCAACTGGTTCTGGTGCTGGTATCGCAGCTGCTATGGAAGGTCGTACCGATATTGGTTTATCCTCCCGTGCTTTAAAGTCTGATGAGGCTAAGTCATTAAATGGCGACGTAGTAGCTTTAGATGGCATCGTAGTTGTAGTTAACCCAAAGAACCCAGTTCAAAACTTAACTTTAGAGCAAATCAAGGATCTTTACACTGGCAAGATCACCTCTTGGAAGCAATTAGGCGGTGAAGATAATCCAGTAGTATTAATTGGTCGTGAGGCTGGTTCTGGTACCCGTGATGGCTTTGAGTCTGTAACCTCCACCAAGGATGCTTGCAAGTACCGTCAAGAGCTCACCTCAACTGGTGACGTAATTACCACTGTTTCTAAGAATGTTAATGCTGTAGGTTACGCTTCCTTAGCTGCTGTTTCAGACAAGATTAAGCCATTAACTGTAGACGGCGTAGAGGCAACTGAGGAGACCATTAAGAATGGTTCTTACAGATTACAGCGTCCATTCTTATTAGTTACCAAGAAAGACAAAGAGCAATCTGAGGCAGTTAAGATGTTCTTAAACTATGCTCTTTCTAGCGATGCATCTGAAATCATTAAGATGACTGGTGTTGTGCCAGCTAACAACTAATTAGCTTAAATAAGTAGGTAATACTGCTTATTCACTCTCCAAGGCCGCCTTTGCTGTAGGCGGCTTTGGAAAGAAAGTAATAAATACAGCATCCTTCCAATAAAACCCCAATCATCTTCACAGCTGTAAGCCTTGCTGTGAGGTTGGTACTATGCGCTTAATAAAATAGCCGGCTTAATAAAGCGGCTTTCGATTGATTGAACTGTTAGAAAATGATTAAAACTAAATCTTCTCGCTGGGATATTGAAGAGGCAGCAAGATATTTCTTCTTGTGTTTTGGTCTTATCAATATTGCTCTTGTAATTCTAATTAGTATTTATTTAATTATCGCTGGTCTTCCAGCCATCTATGAAGTAGGTTTAGTCGAATTTTTATTTGGTGATACCTGGGCTTCTACAGCATATGAGCCAAAGTTTGGTATCTTACCTTTCATTCTTACATCTTTTTACGGTACTGGCGGCGCTATTGTTATTGGTCTTCCATTAGGTTTTTTCTGTGCCGTTTATTTAGCCAAGATTGCTCCAACTCCAATTGCTAATGCCATCGAGCCAATGATTGATTTATTAGCAGGCATTCCTTCCGTAGTTTACGGTTTTATTGGTATGTTGGTGCTCGTACCTTTAGTTCAACAAGTATTTAATCTTCCTGATGGTGCTAGCTTATTAGCCGCTATTTTAGTGTTAACCATCATGATTTTACCTTCCATTATTAAAGTTTCTATTACTGCATTACGTGCAGTTCCTGAGGAGTATGAGTTAGGTTCATTAGCCTTAGGTGCTAACAAGATTGAGACAGTATTTCGTGTCAGTGTAGTAGCCGCTAAGAGTGGTATTGCCTCAGCTGTAGTATTAGGTGTAGGCCGTGCCATTGGTGAAGCCATGGCAGTTATGATGGTTGCTGGTAACGTACCTAATATGCCATCTATCTTCGAGTCAGTACGTTTCTTAACTACAGCAGTAGCCTCTGAAATGTCTTATGCCTCTGGTTTACAACGTGATGCCTTGTTCTCCATTGCCTTAGTACTCTTCGTATTCATTATGATGATTAACGCTACCTTAAACCTCATCTTAAAGAAGGGTCAAAAATAGTTTATTAAGTTGCCACTCCTAAGTTAAAAAGCGCATTAAGTCGCTACTGGACAACAATTACATAACTTAAGAGGGCAACAGTAAAACAGTCAATCATTAAGGAGTCTTATGGTCATGATTAGTCATGACCATAAGAGCAGCAAGTTAAACCATAACTCCTTTTAGATTACTTACCAGGCTTAGTGCACATTGATAAATCTTTAGGAGTGTTAGCGTGAAGAATAAAATGTCAGATTCAGTTTCATTTGGCTCTAATAAGGACTCTAAGAAGAGCCAGACCAATGCTAATAGTGCATTTAATACTAATACAGTTTTTGCTCCTAGTAAGAATGCTTTTAGCAGAAAGTTATATAGCACCACCATGCAGGGCATGATGTACTTATGTACTGGTCTTACCGTGTCTTTGGTAGTGTTCTTAATTGCTTATATCTTAGTTCAGTCTATTCCACACTTTTCATGGCAAATTATTTCCACTAAGCCAAGTTACTTAACTCGCTCTATTGGTGTATTGCCAGATATTTTAAACACTCTATACATCATTATTGCTGCTTTAGTATTAGTACTACCTTTAGGTGTGGGAGCTGCTATCTACTTAAATGAGTATGCCACCTCACGTCGCTTAGTAAATGCTATTGAGTATGCCATTGAGACCTTAGCTGGTATTCCTTCCATTATCTACGGCTTAGTAGGTATGTTGATTTTCTGCCAGTTCCTTGGTTTACAAACTTCCTTATTAGCTGGTGCTTTAACCTTGGTAATTATGACTTTACCAACCATTATTCGTACCACTCAAGAGAGCTTAAAGACTGTTCCTACAGGTTATAGAGAAGGTGCTTTTGGTCTAGGTGCTGCTAAGTTCCGTGTTATTAAGACTGTAGTTTTGCCTTGCTGTGTAGATGGTATTGTAACTGGCTGTATTTTGGCTGTAGGTCGTATGTTAGGTGAGTCTGCTGCCTTATTATTCACCGCTGGTTTTGCTCACGCTTTAAACGGCTTTATTGATGGCTTAGCCAACTCAGGTGCTACCTTAACTGTTGCCTTATACGTATACGCCAAAGAGCAAGGCGAGTTTGAAGTAGCCTTCGTAATTGCCGCCATCTTATTAGTAATGAGCCTCATCATTAACCTTTTAGCCTCAACCTTAGGTGCTCGCTTAAAGAAGCGTGCTGGCAAGGCTCGTGTATAAGTAAAGATTCTTATAACAAGACAACACCATACAGCCATGTCTTAAACAAACATAAAGCATGGCTTAAAAAGAACAACAAGGGCACAAAGCCCACGATACGATTAACTTCCTTTGCTATAGCCCTGAGGTCTTTGTGTTCCTAAAATCAGGGCAGGATTTGAAAATGACAGCTTCTAACAATACTGGTTCTAATTTAGTTTTTGATGTAAACAACTTCAACCTTTGGTACTCTAACGGCGCACACCACGCTTTAAAAGACATCAACATGAAGATTAAGGCCAATGCCATTACCGCATTTATCGGCCCATCAGGTTGTGGTAAGTCTACCTTTATCAAGACTTTAAACCGTATGAACGATCTTGTTGATGGCGTAACCACTTCTGGCTCTATTCAATATCATGGCCAGGAAATTTTAGATAGGGCTCTTGATGTTTCTGCCTTACGTAAAGAAGTAGGCATGGTTTTCCAAAAGCCAAACCCTTTCCCTATGAGCATTTATGACAATATTGCTTATGGCCCACGTACTCACGGTGTTAGAAATAAGACCGATTTAGATGAAATTGTTGAGCGTAGCTTAAAGCAGGCTGCTATTTTTGATGAGGTTAAAGACCGTCTTAAGACCTCAGCTTTAGGTTTATCAGGTGGCCAGCAACAACGTTTATGCATTGCTCGTGCTTTAGCTGTGCAACCAAGCGTGCTTTTAATGGATGAGCCAACCTCTGCATTAGACCCAATTTCAACCTCTAAGATTGAAGATTTAGCTTTAGAGCTCAAAGATCAGTACACCATTATTATGGTTACCCACAACATGCAGCAAGCTGTACGTATTTCTGACGACACTGCTTTCTTCTTATTAGGTGATTTAGTTGAGTTTAATCACACCGACGATCTCTTCAGCAAGCCACAAGACAAGCGCACTGAGGAGTACATTACTGGTCGTTTTGGTTAATACTAATTAAGCTTGAGCTTGTTTGATAGTTTAAAGCTAATCAATTTCTTAGCAAGGCTATTAAGGGATAGGGTAGTCTTGCTCAAGACAAATAAGGTTTAAAGGATTAGATTATGCGTGAACATTTTAACCAGCAATTAGTGCAATTAAATGCTGAGTTAGAGAATTTAGGTCAACTATGTGATAACGCCCTTGCAGGTGCTATTAAGGCCTTACAAGAGGGTGATAACGAGCTTGCTCGTAAGATTTACAAGTCAGATTTTGTGGTTGATCAAAAAGAGCGTGAAGTTGAGAACCTTTGTTTAAACATTATCTTACACCAGCAGCCAATCGCATCTGACCTACGCTTAGTAAGTTCTGCGTTAAAGCTTATTACTGATATGGAGCGTATTGGTGATCAGGCTAGTGATATTGCTGAGATCGTAATGGGTCTTGATTACAAAGAGCAATCTAATTTCAAGCTGATTGAAGAAATGGCCAAAGCCTCAAGAGCCATGGTTCAAGATGCAGTACGCTCTTTTATTACTCAAGATATGGAATTAGCACGTAATGTTATCGATCGTGATGATGTGGTTGATAACTATTTAGTGCAAGCTCGTGAGCTGATGGTTGGTCTTATTAACGAGCAGGGCCATTCACCAAAGACTATTGTGGATTTAATCATGATTGCCAAGTACTTAGAGCGTATTGCCGATCATGCAACCAATGTCGCTAATTGGGCTATTTTCCAATTAGTAGGTGAGCATCCTGATAAGCATCCTGCTCCACAAGTTGCCATGCAAGCTTAAGCTTGGTTAAAGAATAATTTAGTGTCATTCACTAAAAACAGGCTTCAAACAGGAAGTTCAATCGGTGAAGGGGGAATTTGTCCCCCTTTTTTAATACCTAAAAAACAAAAAAGCCCATCATGGGCTTTTGTAATTTTTAGCTATTCATAATGAGAATAATAGCGACCACAATGATAGGTACGCCGTAAACAATAATAGTAAGTATAGTGTGATATTCTTCGATGAAACTCATGGCACTACCTCCATGAAGGGCAAGAACAATAGAAAAAAACCTAACTTTATTTTAATCAAACTTGTCCATTCAAAACCATGTTTGTTTGCTATCTGTAAAGTAAATCACATGAATTTTTAGTTTTTATCACTCTACTAGAGCACTAAACCCATCAAGCAAAACACTAAAAGCTCGCCTTAAGTTTGCCAAGCATCTTGTCTGTGGTAAACCACACTAAAAGTACCATTTGTAAAGCCGTGTGCAAGGCCATGAGCAAGGCAATTAGCAAAGCCATGTGCTAGCGAAAGTTTCCCAAAGTTCGTTAACAACTATACCAGCCTTGGAGCGGGCATTATCTTTAATGATGTTGATGTAGACAGTAAACGAACTTTAGGAAACTTTCACTAGGGCGTGTAAAAAGGGAAAAGTACTAGGCAAGTGATTGCTCGTAAGGAGGCCTGGGTATTGCTATGTTTGATTGAGGTGTGGCTGGCCTGAAAACATGGAAATTTGAGGTAGGAGAGCTAAGAGGGTGGCTCTAGAGTATGAAAACAAAGGCCCCTTCTGGTTAGAGGAGGGGCCTTTGCTGGTGTTTAAGCGTAAGCTTAATTTTAAGCTTAAGCTTAGGCGTTAGCTTGGGTAGCTTGGGTTGGTTTCTCTAGCTGCTCTAATTGATGTTTTAGGGCACGATAGTGATGTAGCACTCTAAAACGATAGAGAATAGCAGCAGTTAACAAACCACAGAATAGACCAATCCAAAAGCCTCTAGGGCCTGTAAGACCAGTATCAGCAAAGATATGGTCAAATGGTAGTGTGATATAGCCATAACATAAGCTATAGCCTAAAGGTAAAGCTACGCAATAGAAGGCAATAATAGTTACCAGCAAAATAGTAGTGGTATCTTTAAAGCCACGTAAGATAAAGGCCTGAATAGTTTGAATGCCTTCAAAGCACTGATTAACACAAGCAAAGAGCATTAAGATTGAGGCTAAAGCTAATACCTCAGGGTCTGTACTAAAGAATGCAGGTAACTTATCTGAGCCTAAGAATAAGATAGACACGCTAATCACAATAGAAACTAACATTGAAGCATAGGCTGCTTTAATGTTGAGTTTTAAAGTTTGCATATTATTCTGACCAATAGCGTAGCCCACCATAATAGCAGTAGCAATACCAAAGGATAGCGGAATATTAAATACAAAGCTGGTCATAGACATAGTAATGGTATGGGCAGACACAGCTGTTGGGCCTAAAGGACTTAAAATCAAGGCAATTAAGGTAAAGCAAGAGCACTCTACTGATGAGGAAATACCTAAAGGCATAGAGAGCTTTAAGAAGGCCAATAAACGATCCTTGCTAATACCAGTTTTATTCTTTAGCCAGTGATGATCTTTAAGCTTAGGATGGAGCATCATATAAGCATATATGATTACGGTGGAGATCAACATAGAAATTAAGCTGGCGACACCACAACCAACACCACCTAGGGCAGGAACACCTAAAGCACCAAAAATAAAGATATAGTTCAGTGGTACGTTTAAAATGACTGATAAGAAACCAAAATATAAAGTAGCAGTAGTATTACCCATAGCCTCACAGTAAGCACGAGCATTAACCGTAAGAGCTAATAAAGGTATAGTGAAGGCAATATAAAGAACATAGTCTTTGGCTACAGCTTCCATACGCTTATCAGTATCCATCTCAATAGCAAATATAGAGAGGCTAATTAAGATGAACATAATGATAATGCCTACTATGCTACAGGCAAGAACACTATGAGCATGCTCTGATGGAATTTTCTCTTCTGTTTTAGCACCACGGTGGCGTGAAATCACAGGGTGAATAGCTGAGACCATGCCAATAATAAAGGTAAGTGCTGGAAAGAAGAATGAGCCACCAATGGCTACACCAGCCTGATCTGGAGTGCCAGCCATACCTGCCATCATAATGTCAGTGATACCTAGTAGGGCATAGGCAAAATTTCCCAAAATAATAGGAAAAGCTAGTTTAAAAAGCACAATTAATTGGGAGGATACACTTTTGGGTGCATTACTCATGAAAAAGACCTCTTAATATGATCAAACGTAGCTGCGGCATAAAAAGTCAGGCTTTTGCGATAAAGTCTGAGAAAAAAGTGCAGCACCAAGGCTTTTTTAGAGTGGCAGAACAATAATTCTAATGAGCTTGTAAAGGCAACCACAATGGGCAAAAAATTGCGTCAAGATTGTACTATATCTTATAAAGATAGCCTATGAGCTTGAGAAAAATGTCTATAGATGGTGCTACTATGGTGCGTATTAGAATAGATAAATTAGGTGAACCTTGATATGCCACAAAACCATGCTCTTGCCTCTTAAAGTGCCTAAGGTGTCCATTTTAGCCATAGGGATTGGCAGATTAGGATACGAAAATAGGTTAATCTTGATACGCCAGAAGAACATGGTGCTGTCCATGGGGAGTGAATCAGATGAGGGATCAAGTAAAAATCCTGTGAGCTCCCTTAGGAAGACTAGATTAATGGTTTATAAGAAAATGGTAATAAACAGCTAAAATAGCTTATTCTTAAAGGTGCTACTTTATAAGTACAGTATGATTAGCTTGTTGATCCTACAACATTTTTACTTGAACCATTGTTTGATATTTGAGCATTGACTGTTTTTATAGGTTTTATTTAAAACAGTTAGGGCAAGAGAGAAGTTGGTGGTGGTTGGATAAAGAAAAGCCTCAGACCTATGGTAGGCTGAGGCTCATACATACTATAGTTAAACTTAAAATCTCATAAAAGCGATACTATCGCTCTTAGAGTGTGTGTATTTTCAAGTATAAACAAAGTATCCACAACAACACTATAATCATGATCTGCTATGGCTAGCATGCATTGAGATAAGCCAAACTTCGTTGGGCAAGCTTATAAGTTTGATTATCCAATCATGCAGCCAATAACAAAACCTTTTGGTAAGCCTTGCATTAGTAAGCAGGCATCCTAATAAACAGTACTTTCAGTAAAAATGTCTGAGATATCTAAAATTTCTAACCTTAAGTATCCAGTATGGGGGACATAAGCTGTCCCCCTGGCTTGTTTTTGGGATTAATACTTATGTTAGAAGTTGTAGTCAATCATTACCTTACACTCGGTGTTTACAGCCTCACCATTGGTAACCCACAAGCCTTGTTGTTCAATTAAGGCACCAGTAAGTTCACCTGAGAGGGTAAAGCGCTGAGTAATAGGGTAATTAGCAGTAAGCTTCATGAAACGCTCACGAGTTTCTTGGAAAACTTCATTGCTTTCATAGCTGGCGTTAAACTTGCGATAATGACTAAAGCCACCACTTAATGTAGTAGATAGTTTGCCCCAGTTGTGCCAAATACCTACAGAGGTAGTGGTGCTCTTTTCCTTAATATCACCCCATTGGACTCTATCTAATGTTGCACCTGCAAACTGTTGGCGTAACCATACACCAGTAGTGTTATTGATGATGTATTGCAGACCTGGTTCTACCTTAAAAGAGTACTTATCCTTATCATTATCTGCATTACGGCGATGATCAATATGAGAGTAAGCATAGCTAAAGAAAGATAGGCCACCACCAATTTGCCAATCTAAATATAGTTTGGCACGACCTTGCCAAAAGTTGTCTTTAGTGGCGCTGCCGCCCATTACCTCAACGCCATAGCGCAGATCTTCGTAAAAGGCCTCATGGCCAATAACTAGTTGAGTCCATTGCTCTTGGTCGATATATTCTTGGCTGTCCCAAGTGCCGTTGTAGTTAGTGGTGCGACCATTGGACATACCTAAGTACCAACCTGGCAAGGAGTCATGTCTAAACACGCCTTGAGCAAAGGTAAAGGTGCTGCTGCCATTGTTAAAGCTAGAGTCTTTCCAATTATTGTCTTCAATGGCATATTTCATTTTAATTTGGCCATGAACTTTGCCGCCTGCATTATTGGAGGAGCGAGTAGTTGTCCACATTACTTCTTCATCAAGATATGACCAAGGATCTACAGCTACCACCTTGCCTGAATGGTCTTTAATGACGCTCATACTAGCAGAGGCAATAGTTGGAAGTGCCATAGCAATCATGGCAGATAATAATAGTGATTTTTTCATGGTCATACCCCATTAGATCATTTCTTTGATGCTTAACTGAGCATTAAATTGGTCGTTTTTAGGTAGGCTAATGCTCCATGTATTATTAGGCATGGCATACATACGGGTACTAAAAGCAGCCTGATTGTTAATATAGAAGACAGCAATTGAGTCCTGAATTAATACTTCTAGCTCTACCTTTTCACCTAAAGGCACGTCAACCCAAGATTGAGCGTTGTCACGATTAAGAGTGTCAAAAGCAGTGTTAAAGAAGTAGACTTGTCCTTTGCTCTTGTTAAATACTACATTAAGCACAGATTGGTTTACTTGTTCGTTAGTCAAACCAAAGCTCATTACCATACCGCCAGAAGGTAGATCAATTGAGGCCTTTAATACGCCTTGCTTAGGTAGTGGTTCATAAATATAAGAGTCAAAAGTACCAAACTGAGTAGCTGTAGTTAAGGTCTTTTGAGAGGTTAAGCTAGTCTCTTTACCTGGGTTTGCTTCAATGGTTTGATTGAGCTCCTGAGGAATAATAGAGTTTAGTTCACCCTTGTCATTGGCTACTAATTCATGGGCTACTAGATTGCCTGCCCAATCAATACTACCTTGATCATGACTACCTGACTTGGTTGGGGTCCAGCCAAAGACAAAGAGACGATCTTTGTTTAACACCATTTTTCCTGCATAAAAGCCAGGGCCATCAAAGACAAATTTGTTAGTCTTACGCCAAGGGCCTTCTGGCTTATCGGCAACACGATACTGAGTTAGGCGTAATGGCCATTGATCACTAAAGCTCAAATACCACTTACCATTAAAAGGTACTAAAGTAGGGCACTCAAGGTTAGAATTGCTGGTGATAGTATCGTTGTTAAAAAAGATGCCTTTATCTTCCCAATTCTTTAAGTCTTTAGAGGCGTAGCGAGCGATAATTCCTCGACCATTAGAGCGGGTAGTGATTAACATCCAATACTCTTGGTGATCCTCAATCCAAACCACATGAGGATCTCTAAAGTCATTACCTCTGTAATTGTCGCCAGGTAAGATGGTATCTTCTGGATGCTTTACCCAATTGATACGATCCTTACTAGTAGCGTGCATGACTGACTCAACAGGGAAGACATTCTCATTATGAGCTGTATACCAAGCGTGATAGGTATCGCCTGCTTTAATAATAGAGCCAGTACCTAATAAAAGCTCTGGGTCATCAATATTATTAATATAAGGGATCACCTCAGAACGATTGGTGTATTTGTAAAAGTTGCTAGTTTCTAATAAGTGGAAAGCATGAACACCAAGATCACTACCACCGCGAATATCATTTAGATAGTAAACATCGATCTTGCCATTATTAGCAACAGGCATAGGATCGCCTACAAAAGAACCATCAACACGAGGGAAAAAGCCTTCAACTTGAGTGATGCTCTTATTGTATAAAGTTTCTTTGCCAGGAGCTGAGAGTGCAATATTGCTAAATGCACAAATAGTGAGTAAAGCTAAAGCTAATTTCTTCATACCAATACCTTAGTTTTAGAAGTCGTACTTAACACCAACAATGGCAAATGGAATCCATGAATGACCTTCGATTACATTATCCTTGTCCCAGGCATTGAACTCTTCATTAAATTGGGCCTTAAACTCACCATAGAGGCGAACATCACCAAATACTGGGTAGCTAGCAGTAGCTCCTAAATAATGGTATTTAATATCGAAGAAAATTTCATTGCCATTGCTAGTTTCGACATGCTCCTCGCCTATACCAATATAAACAGAGGTAAGTAATGGCGACCAGTTCTTCCATAAACCAGCGGTTAATTTCTTCTTTCGCTCAATAACGTCGCCAAACTGAGCACGCTCTTTGTAATTGTAATTGTAAAAAGGACGTACAAAGAGGCCCATATTATTGTCAATGCGGTAGTTAATTGATGGCTCAAGTTCAAAATTATATTGATCTAAGTCATCGTTGCCACTATGCTCATTACGAGGTTGAAACTCGCCAAAAGCATAGCCACTAAAGCTCCATTTATCGGTAAGGCGCAGATCTTGCCAAATCTTAAAACGATACTTCCAACGTTTAGTAGCAGTCTCAGAGCCAATTAAAAATTCGGTACCAATATTGCCATGCCAAACTTCAAAAATATGGCCTACATACATCTCGTTAATAGTGTTATTACCTTTAACTTGCTCATTGGTAAAGCCACCGTTGTAATTATCTTCACGAGCGTTGTAATAGCCAAGGTACCAATTTGGGAGCTCATCATGGCGTAAGAATGCCTGAAAGGTTGCTAATTTAAATTTGCCGCTATTTTTGCTGCTATCACTAAAGCGCTTGTCTTCAATTTCAATAGAGGTTCCAATATTGCCGTGAAGACCGCCAAGGGCCATATTACGGCCTACACTATTCCAGTGTACTGGTTGATCGCTTTGACTTAAGTGTAAAGTGCTGACACCTTGTGGGTTGTAGACTAATGGACTCTCATCAGTTGCAGCGGCGGCAACTGCATTGTTGCTACCATTAATATTTTGTTGCTGAGTTGGCTGTGCAGTTGCTACAGCAGAGGCTGGTGCTACAGCAGCAGAAGCTGCTGTTGCTGCGGTGGCAGCTGCAGTTGCCTGAGCGGGCGCAAATTTATCAGAGGTATTACTAGTAGAGGAAGCTAAGGACACATTATTGTTTGAACTGTTACTATTGCTCTCTTGAGCAACCTCATCATGAAAATAGCTTTGATAGCCATAAGATAAAGCACCTGCATTAGCATTAAGACTGGTAAATGCAGTCAAACTAACAGCTAATGCTAGAGGCTTGATGTAATGTACAGAGGTTGTTTTTTCCATAAAAATACGCCCCTTAAATTTTTTGTTATCGTTAACAAATCACAACACACTTGATTTTAATAATTAGTATCAGACAAATAATGCCTTAAACTTCGTAAGTGACGATAGTTTACACCGTTAGCTATAATTAAAGGTATGATACGGCTCACATTTTAACGTTAACATTGCGTTTGGGCGCTACAATTATTTCCACCTGTACGGACGAATTTAACTTAACCAGCAATAACTGTCTGTGATGTCTGCAATGAAGTATATCTAATGGCAGCATAGTCATAGTTCACCACGCTATATCTACAATAGCCTGATAGAGCACACATTGTTAGTTAGTTAGTTACTACTTAAAAAGTGAATTCGTCATCCGTACAGGTGGAATTATTTTTAATTTATATAAAAAGCTTGACCCTAAGCGGTTGGTTGGTGCACGATGTTCACATATATATATATAAACATAAGATAGATATGGTAAATAAGATAGATATGGTAGGTATTTATGGCACATGCAAAAGACATTGCTTCTATTAAAGATGTAGCTATAAGAGCTGATGTCTCTGTGATGACTGTTTCAAGAGCCATTAATGACCCGAAAAAACTCAAACCTGATACTCTTAAAAAAGTACAACAGGCCATTGAGGAACTTGGTTATGTTCCAGATTACTCGGCTCGTAAGGTTCGCAATGGTAATAAGACTAAAACCATTGGCGTTTTAGCTTTTGATACAGCTACCAGTCCTTTTTCTGTTGAGCTTAACCTTTCTATTGAGGAAACAGCGCGTGCCCATGGCTGGGGTTGTTTTGTGATCAATATGTTTAAGGACAACAATCCAGATTATATGGTTGATATGCTGCTTTCGTATCGCCCAGAAGGCATTATTGTCAGCTCCATGGGTTTGAAATTTGTTAAATTGCCTAAGAAACTACTGGATTATAGGTGCGTTTTTGCCAACTGTGAGTGTATTGAAAAGAATTTTGCTTGCTATGAGCCTGATGATGAGCAAGGACAGTACAAAATTGTCAAGGAGCTTTTAAAAGCAGGCTATCGCAAGCCTCTATGCTTACATCTGCCAACTTTGCTTATTGCAACCCCTAGACGGCGCTATGGCTTAGAGCGAGCCTGTCGAGAGTTTGGCATTGATCCTAACCAACTTATCCACTATCACATGGAGGTGGGTGATGAGCACTATAGAGATATGCCTTCTTTGGTATTAAAGCATATTAAAAATGGCAAACCTCAATTTGACTCTGTAATTTGTGGTAATGACCGTATTGCTTTTATGGTTTACCAAACTTTGCTTACTGAGGGTTTTAAGATCCCTCAAGATATTGGTGTGATCGGCTACGATAATCTTGTTGGTATTGGTGACTTATTTATGCCAGCACTCTCAACAGTACAAATTCCTCACTATGAGATAGGTCGCTTAAGCACCTTACATATTATTAATAATTTGGAAATTAATAATAAAGTAATGGTTGATAGCCCTTGCTTAATTCGCTCATCTTTTAGAAAAATAGAGCAGTAAGGTGAAAGATTAGTCCTTATTTGGTAATGGTCTTTACCAAATAAAAAGCCCCAGGCCTAAGTTTAGGCTTGGGGCTTTTTAAATGTGCTAGTTTAATGGTCAGCTTTTAGTGGACACGATCGCCGTTCTTAGCGCCTGCATCTGGGGATAATAAGAAGATATCCTCACCACCAGGGCCAGCAGCCATAACCATGCCTTGAGATAAGCCAAACTTCATTTGGCGAGCCTTTAAGTTGGCTACCACAATAACTTGCTTGCCAATTAAAGATACTGGATCTTTGTAGGCTGACTTGATGCCTGCAAAGACTTGGCGCTGCTCAAAGCCTAAATCAAGCTCTAAGCGTAAGAGTTTCTTAGCGCCCTCAACTTGCTCTGCCTTGATAATAGTAGCAACACGTAAGTCAATCTTAGCAAAATCATCAATAGTAATTTCGCTCTCTAAAGGCTCATACTCGCCATTGCCATCACTTGCTTGGGCATTGCCCTTAGCACCGTGATCTGGGTTTTGGGCAGCAGGTGCCTTTTCATCCTTGGCAGGTGCGGCAGCAGCAGCTAAGTCTTGCTTGCTATCTTCAATCATAGCCTCAATGTTCTTTGGATCGATACGAGTGAACATAGGGCTAAACTTATTAATAGTGTGGCCAAGTAATGGAGTAGCAGCATCATTAAAGGCTAAAGGATCATTTAAGAATTCTTGTGCCTTGTGATAAATCTCTGGTAATACTGGGCTTAAGTAGGTAATGATAGCCTTAAAAGCATTTAAACCATCAGTACATACACGCTGGAGCTTATCCTCTTGACCTTCTTCTTTGGCAATTACCCATGGGGCTTCACGATCAATGTAGCGGTTTGCCTCATCAGCTAAGGACATAATAGCTCTTAAGGCATCAGCATAATTACGGCTCTCGTAACCTGCATTTACTGCCTCTTTAATGGAGCCTAACTTGCTCATGAGCTCGTTATCGTATGGGCTTTGAGCTAACTTACCATCAAAACGCTTGGTAATAAAACCAGCGCAACGAGAAGCTAAGTTAACAATCTTACCTACGATGTCAGAGTTGATCTTAGCCTGGAAGTCCTCTAAAGATAAGTCAATATCAACAGTATCTTGGGTGAGCTTAGAGGCAAAGTAGTAGCGTAAGCACTCTGGCTTTAAGTGCTTTAAGTAGGTGCTAGCTTGGATAAAGGTACCCTTAGACTTAGACATCTTAGTACCATTTACAGTTACATAACCATGGACAAAAATGCCTGATGGTAAACGTAAATTAGCGCCCTTTAAGGTTGCAGGCCAGAATAGGGAGTGGAAGTATAAAATGTCCTTACCGATGAAGTGATAAAGCTCCTTAGTAGAGTCAGCTTTAAAGAACTCATCAAAGTTAACGCCAGCTTTATCGCAGTAGTTCTTAAATGAGGCCATATAGCCAATAGGGGCATCTAGCCATACATAGAAGTACTTGTTGTCAGCATCAGGGATTTGGAAGCCAAAATAAGGAGCATCACGAGAAATATCCCACTCTTTTAATCCTTGAGAGAACCACTCATCAAGCTTATTAGCCATAGACTTATTAATAGCGCCTGAGTTCTTTACATAGTCTTGTAAGAAGTCATTGAACTTTGGTAAGTCAAAGAAGTAGTGAACAGACTCTTTTAATACTGGCTTAGCACCAGAAATAGTAGAGTAGGCATCCTTAAGATCGGTAGGATCATAAGTAGCAGAGCAAACTTCGCAGTTATCGCCGTATTGATCCTTAGCACCACAACGAGGGCAAGTGCCCTTTACAAAGCGATCTGGTAAGAACATGTTCTTTTCTGGATCGAAAAGCTGGCTAATAGTGCGGGTTGAAATATAGCCTTGATCACGTAACTTCTTATAAATCTCAGTGGAGAACTCTTGGTTCTCTGGAGAGTGGGTACGATAGTAGTTATCGTAAGAAATTAAGAAGCCATCAAAGTCAGCCTTATGATCAACACCTACTTTGGTAATAAGCTCTTCTGGAGTAATACCCATGTTATTGGCTTTGATCATAATTGGAGTGCCGTGACAGTCATCGGCGCACACATAATAGACCTGATTACCAATAGCACGTTGATAGCGTACAAAGATATCAGACTGGATGTGCTCTAACATATGGCCTAAGTGAATAGGGCCGTTAGCATATGGTAGTGCTGAGGTAACCAGCATAGAACGTGGTGTTGTCATAAAAAATTTAAGCAGCGCATTGCCTAATGAGGGCTAAATTTTATAAAGCCAAATGAAAGCTCTAGCGCTTTGCTCTCCTATTTAGGTTGATAACAAAAGGCTTCTTTCTATAAGTTAATAAAGAAGTCTATTCTAGCTTGCAGTTAATACCCATTTAAGAGCATAAAGGCACTTGTAGGCTTATAAGATCATCCTGAGCAAGTCTTCTTATAAGAGTTAGTCAGGGGAATCTTACTGTGCAAGCGGGTCGTTAATTATAGCGTATCTATTTGCTCTAAAAGACAAAAAAAGCGCTTAGCAACAACAATATTTGCCAAGCGCTTCTTTTTAGGGAATAAGAATATTACTTAATTATAAGCTGTAGTAGAGTTGGAACTCAGTTGGGTGAGGAGTATCACGAACTAAGGAGCACTCTTTTTCCTTTAACTCGATGTAAGACTGAAGAGCAGCCTCAGTAAATACACCGCCAGCTAATAAGTACTCATGGTCTTCCTTAAGAGCCTGTAAAGCTTCGGCTAAGGAATCAGCAACCTGTGGAATACCAGTTAACTCCTCAGGTGGTAAATCATATAAGTTCTTATCAAGTGGATCACCTGGCTCGATACGGTTGATAATGCCGTCTAAACCAGCCATTAAGAGAGCAGAGAAGGCTAAGTATGGGTTAGCTAAACCGTCAGGGAAACGAACTTCAATATGGGCAGTCTTTGGATTTACTGCATGAGGAATACGAATAGCAGCAGAGCGGTTAGCAGCAGAGTAAGCTAATAATACTGGAGCCTCAAAGTGAGGAACTAAACGCTTGTAAGAGTTGGTAGAAGCATTAGTAAAGGCATTTAAAGACTTAGCATGCTTGATGATACCACCAATGAACCATAAAGCTTCTTGTGATAAACCACCGTAGAGGTTACCAGCAAAGATATTCTGGCCATCACGAACGATGGACATGTGGCAGTGCATACCAGAACCAGCCTCGCCCTTCATTGGCTTTGGCATGAAGGTAACGGTCTTGTTAAACTGGTTAGCTACGTTTTGAACTACATACTTGTAGCTCATAACTTCGTCAGCCTTCTTAGTTAAGGTATTGTACTTGGTTGCAATCTCATTTTGACCAGCAGTACCAACCTCGTGGTGGTGAGCCTCAGGCTCGATGTCGAAGCTCTTTAATACTTCACACATCTTGGCACGAATATTCTGTGAGGAGTCTACTGGAGGAACAGGGAAGTAACCACCTTGAACCATAGGACGGTGGCCTAGGTTTGGACGGGAATCAAATAATTTACCTGAGTTCCATGCAGCCTCATAGTCCTCAATCTCATACATACAGCCTGACATGTCATTCTTGAAACGAATGGAGTCAAACATGTAGAACTCGAGCTCTGGACCTACTAAAGCATCATCACCAATGCCTTCTGCACGTAAGAAGTTCTCAGCACGACGTGCGATAGAACGAGGATCCTTCTCATAACCACCTAAGGTTTGTGGATCTAAGATGTCACAACGAATAATTAAAGTTGGGATCTCAAAGAAAGGATCTAAATAAGCCTGGCCGTCAATTGGCATTAAGAGCATGTCAGACTTATTGATGGTGCACCAACCTGGCATAGAAGAGCCATCAAAGAGCTTACCATCAGAGAAGAAAGACTCAGTAATTAAGTGAATTGGTAGGGTGATATGCTGCTCTTTACCTACAGTGTTGGTAAATCTTAAATCAGCATACTTAACATTGTGCTCATCAATGAGTTGCTTAATCTCATCAAAAGTCATGACCGAAACGCTCCACGTAGCTGCAAATGCCCCTGCAATTGCAATTAGTAAGTACCATCTTAAGATCTCAAAGCAAACTTTAGATCTTTGAGTTAAGACAAAGGAAATCTGATCTTTTAATTCACACTAATGCCCCATCATCAAATACCAAACACTAACTTGGTTTTATATGATGCTTAATCACAGTTAACAGAAGGGATATTAAGAATTGCTTAAAATCATGTGATATTCAAAAGAGCAGCAAGTTTTTTAAAAGATGCTTCATTATACCTTATTCAGGCTAGCTAAAATTAAATTTTGTGATCTAAGTACGATAAAAATCACAACTATAGTGCAATAGCTTTGTAGCTAGAATTAGATTGGTAATATTGTTGCTAAGCCATTATTTTAGCCAAAGTTAAATCAAAATTTATTTAAAATTAACTGAAATACTAGCATTTTAGTTAAAAGTAATTATCAATTGCTGCCCTATTTGTGTCCATATAGAGTGCTAAGCTTTAGTGCGCATGCCAAGCCTTGCCAGGCTTAGCCTGGCAAGCCTGGCATGGGGACACCAAAGCTTAGTAATAACAAGCTTACACTTGCTCTGAAACTACTTGTTTGTTTTGTTTGTTGTGCTTTCTTTTGTCTAAAAAGCCTAAAATAGTTTTTAGATTAACTTGAGCAATAATGACAGCAGCTAAAATTAAAATACAGCCAATACCCTCTTTTAAGGTTAAGCTCTCATTTAAGATGAGTACACCAAAAACTACAGCCATTACTGACTCTAAAGAAAGAATTAAAGTAGCAATAGTTGGGTGCATGCCTCTTTGTCCTACCACTTGTAAAGTGTAGGCTACACCATTACTCATTACGCCTGACCAAAGTAGCGCTAAAGAAGCCGCCCAAACATCTTCCCAGGCAAATACATCATAGTCGACTACTAACATTAAAATTAGAGCAATTAAAGAAGCCGCAAAGAACTGACCACAAGATAAATAAACAGGATCACACTTCTTTACATAGTGATCAATGGTCAAAATGTGGAAAGAGAATACTACTGCGCAAATAAGAATTAATAGGTCACCACTTTCTATGGTAAAGCTATCTTTGATGCATAACAGATAGAGACCAATAATAGAAATAATAACGCCAATAATAATGCTGGCATTGAGCTTTTTACCAATGAATAAGCCCACAATAGGCACAAATACAATGTACATGGAGGTTAAGAATCCAGCTTTACCTGCATCTGTGGTTACTAGGCCAAACTGTTGAAAAGACTCGCCACCAACTAAAAATAAGCCACAAACAATAGAGCCCTCTAGCAAGCTTTTTCTGGTGAACTTAGTGCTGTCATCATTGGTTAATTCTTTTTGTTTAGCTTTACTATCTGAGCGCTTCTTTATCCAAAAAACAATTGGTAGCAGAACAATAGCTCCAATTAAGGTTCTAAAGAAGGTGTAAGTAAAAGGAGTAACGTGATCCATGCCAATGGACTGAGCTACGAAACCTGATCCCCAAATAGTGGCTGTTAAAAACAGAAAAAATGACTGCCTAAGCTCAAACATGTTTAACCTAAAACTAAATAAGAATGATTGAGGCAAAACAAGTATTAATCGTTATTTTGAAGAACCAGTCTTGTTTTGCTCTTATGAAGGAAGTAAATAAAACTTTCAGAAAGACTGAGGAATGAGATCCCTACAAAATGGGCACATTATAGCCTTAATGAACCAAATTGGATATTTTTCAGCCTAAAAGCGGCCTTGTCTACCCAAAATGCATCATGTTGCCCTAATTTCGGTCATTTTTAAGCCAAATTTACCGATTTAAAGCTATAGCAGCCTCTAATGCCTTAACAAGAAAAATAGCTAAGCTTAGATGGCCTAAAGTATCTGGTGTTAGCTCATAGATGATTTGGTTTTGCTGGCTTGGTATAGGCGCTTTACTTGTGTGCTGTTGGCAGATTAACGAGGTAAAAAGTATTAAGGGCAGTGAAATAGGCTTTAAGTAGAGTGGAGTAGGTAGACGTGGAAGAATTTTAGGTATCAAGCGAGCTTAGTGAGGAAAACAAGGGGAAGTTTAAGCTCGCCTAAATTAGATAATAGGGGTGTATTCAATAGCGGTAATTGAGGTTGAGAATAAGCTTTGATTTACTTGTCCCCAAAGGTAGTAGTTTACGTCAATTAGCGGTGCAACAGCATTATTGGACTTGCTAAGGTCAACATCAATAAGATCGCCATTGGCATCTTTGAACTTATAGGTCACAGTTTTGCTAGTGGTAGTAGCTACAAAATAGCCCTCCAACACAACGTAGTCGTCTGTCTTAGCGTTATGTAACACGCCTTTAACAGTGTTTGGTTGTGGCTCTTCAATACCAAAACCCTTAGGAGCAGATCTTTGCTCAATATTAGAGCTAAAACCCTGAGGGGCGGCATAAGAAGTATTAATAGTGCAAAAAGCACAAGCTAATAAAGCCATCATAAAAATGCTAGGGGCAATATAGCGAATAAAGCTACGGCTAAAGAGACTGTGAACAAAGCCACTTTTGTCGTGGGAGTACATCTCCTTGTATTGGTGGGCTTGATCTCGTAACATAATAGCCCTCTCCTTATAAAGAAACTTATCAAAAGATAACAACGGTTGTTATTAGTGCCTTTGCTAGAAAAGAAAGATAATTTAATTAACACCAAATCACTTATATTAGGCTGCGATAAGTTTTAGGTTTAAAAAGTTAAGTAAACAAAAATTTTTCGTTAAGGTTTAATCTTGCAAACAGACGAATAGGTAACTAAATGTTTTAGTAGATCTTTAGTTATCGATGTCATTTAACCTAAAAGTGATGGAGTAAACAATGTTACTTAACAACATCACCTAATAGCTGATAACAACTGCAAATTAAAATAATGCCGAATTAGGCGTTGGATAAAATTATACGCTGATAGACACAGAATTTAATTAGTAAAATGGCTTAAATTTGCATTGTTTATCTAGGCAGTTATTACTTTTTAGAGCCTGATCACAGGATTAAATTTTTTAACCACTTTATTAAATAATTAAGATGTTATCTAAGTCACAAAAGCGCATGGATATCGCAAAAATAGTGAATAGGTGAACTATTTTAGTGCACAAAAAAACAGCAACTAACATACTAGTAAAGAAGGTTTATCTAGTAGAGGTGATGTTTTTCGGTAACAAAAATCTTAAATGTGAAATTAAGGTTAGTAAGTTTTAACTTGTGGTTAAGTACAAAGTAAAGGTAAGACTCCATAAAATAAAAATGGCATTTATAAGCCATGTGCAAGTTTAGATGCATAGATTAAGGCTAATAGCTTAGATAGTTTTCTATGAAAATAAGCAACAGCAAACGGTTGTAGAACGCCAACTCTTTAGTTCTATCGCATGCGCTGGCGCAGCTGGCACTGGTGCTGGCGCAGATCCTTATTCAAAAGTAAAAATAGTATCTTTGCCCTAAAGCCTTACTTAATACAAAGCAGTACTGGCGGTAGTAGTTGGTAGTGGTTGCTAGTACTAAAGTCTAAAGCTAATAGTAAGAAGCAAGAGAAAACACAAATTCTTTTGTGCAAGCAGATAGAAGTTAAAGCTAAAAGTAGCAAGTCAGATGCATGCACCATTAGTTTAATGGTTCTTACGGTTAACTAAAGTAAGGTAAAGTTAGCCGAGTAAAGGAAAGTTATGGGAACTTAGAGAGGGTAGGATGTTTGGTGTGAGGGAAAATTAAAAGCTCCTGCTTATATGTATATCGATTGTAGGAAAGTGTTCCTTAAATATTAGCTTGTTTTAAGCAGGCCCCTCCGCTTAGAGAGGAGCCTTGATAATAACTAAGGAGCAAATCGATAAATACGCAGGAGCTTAGAAAAGCGTAATCCTTTTGGGATTAGTACTCACGCATTTGGGAAGCTACGAAGTCCCAGTTTACGTGCTCTAAGAAGTCCTTTAAGTAGTCAGCACGACGGTTTTGGTAGTCGAGGTAGTAAGCGTGCTCCCATACGTCAACAACTAAAATTGGGGTGAAGCCATCAACGATTGGGTTAGCTGCGTTAGAGGTGTTCATAATCTTGAGCTTGTTAGGGCCAGTTTGAACTAACCAGGTCCAGCCAGAACCGAAGTTACCAACAGCAGAGGCAGCAAACTTCTGCTTGAACTCGTCTAAAGAACCAAAGTTCTCATTGATAAGGTCTAATAACTTACCCTCTGGGGCAGAAGTGGTGCCAGTAATGCACTTGAAGTAGAAATCGTGGTTCCAAGCTTGAGCGGCGTTGTTGAATAATGGGCCATCAGAGGTCTTCATGATCTCGATTAAGTCCTTGCCCTCGTAGTTAGAGCCAGCAACTAACTTGTTGGTGGTGTCTACGTAAGCCTGGAAGTGCTTGCCATGGTGGAAGTTTAAGGTGTTCTCAGAAATGAAACCTAAAGCGTTCTTCTCATATGGAAGTGGGGAGAGTTCAAATGCCATTGTGTTTTGCTCCTATAATGAACTAGTGCAATTAGAATAGGCTTTTAAGGTGTTAGAAACAAGTCGATAACGATCTAATCTTATCTACTGATTTCTTTTTATCAACAAATACCAAAGAAACTTTAATAAATTATCACTTTAGTATTCATTGCAACTGCCTCAAAAATTTTTTAGTAAGTGCGATAAACAACACTGTCGTTGCTTGTAATTGAGCTGCGATCATTACTAAAAAGTACAATATTGCTCCTTAGTATTATCAATTGAGACAATTTGATCATTAATTAAATTGTTGCCCCAAAATAATCCTGCTGGTACTTTTAGTATGTGATGCAGATTAACGAACAATACTAATAGACTACTAAAGAGTGTAATTAAATCCAAGTTAATTACAAAAAACTTGCGAGCTTAGAACCAATTTTTCGCCATCTAAATGTACTTATTAGCAAAACTTATAATAGCTTTATAGCGGAAAAGAATAGCTAAAAGGTAAAAGCATTTAAGAAAAGTGAGTCGATGTAAGGAGAGTAGAGCCTAGCAAAGACTAGTAAAGTAAAGACGATGTGAGGTGTGGTGATGCAAGGTGATGCGATGTGAGTTGAGCTGAGTGGAGTTGAGCTGAGGTGATGCCTGGAGTGGAGTTGTGGCTTTACGCCCGCAAGAGATAGCTTGCGGACGTTAGTGCTAGGCTGGGAGGCCTGCGAACTTAGTGAAGCGATTGTACATAGAGCAGAATAATTCACACTCTTTTTGAGTGTCATAAACAGCGCTATGAGCGTGCTCCTCTTTAAAGCCAATGCCTGCTGAGTGGCATGCACGAGATAATACAGTTTGGCCAAGAACTAAAGCGCCTAAAGAGGCTGTATCCAATACCGAGAATGGGTGGAATGGATTTCTCTTGTAATTAAGGCGATTAGCCACTGCATTAATGAAGCTCAAATCAAAGGCACCATTGTGACCAACTAAAATAGCTTTGGTACAACCTTGAGCCTTAACTTCTTTAGAGATAGCCTTGAAAATAGGTTTCATGGCTTCATCTTCGCTAACCAAATTACGACTTTCATCAAAAGGATCAATGCCTAAAAAGTCGATATTGATCTTTACTAAATTTGAGCCCTCAAAAGGACGAATATTGACACTGTATTGGTCTTTAGGAATAAGCTTTCCTTCATTATCAATTTGCACAGTAATCATGCAAACTTCCAATAGAGCGTCGGTTGCAGCATTAAAACCACCTGTCTCAACATCTACCACTACAGGTAAAAAGGTTCTAAAACGATCCTTAATTTGGTAGGGAGGGTTTAGACAAGGTGGGTTGATAGACTTAATTTCAACCATTTAAAAATTACCATAAGGTATTAATGCAATTTAGGATAATTGCTTTCTGTCAGAGTGAATAAAGCTCAAAAGAACATTAGACACAAGATAGGAGCAACAATTTCTTGTTTGCTTTTGTAGATAGTGAGATGACTTTCCACAATTGATGGCAAGTCTAAACATGAGCTCACATCCATACAAGTTTTAAATAGAAAATTTTAACATATTGCAAGTATTTCTATAGTATTTTTTTAATTACCACAGCCACTGGAGCCTAATTTCAGTAGTTAAAGAGTTGTTAGTAAGTTTTATTGTCTAGTAAGCCTGTCTTTAAGCTCTGCTGCAAAGAAGCGACACATTGAAGCAAAGAAGTAAATAAGCTGTGATGATGTGTTGCTCTAAAGCTCTAAAGAACTAGCTCCATGGCCCTTTGGCACTATAGTTCTCTCTCTTTCTCGTTATTTTAGTAGTGATAATCAAAGTCTAAGCCCAGCTCTTGCTAGCTTGCTTGCTCGCCTACTTGCCTGCTTGGCAAAGCCTTAGCGGGCATCAGAGGGCTGACGCTTGTTCTGGCCTAAGATGGCCTGCGCCAGCGCTGGTGCTTTGGCTAAGATTGGTGCGTTTTGATATAGCAAGGCGCTAATTCTATGGCTAGAGCTAATGATGCTATTGGGAATGGAGGGTGAAGTTAAGGATAGCTGTTAGCTGTTAATTGACAGCAGCAGCTGCTGCAACAGCAGAGGTTAGAGTTGGGCGTGGTTCGGCCTTAAGATAGGGTAGGGGTTGAGAGCTTATAAGGTTTTTGGGTCTGGCTACTTATTTTACAAAAAGCAGGGGCTTAAAGCTGGTATACCAGTAAGGGTTTAATAGGGACTGATAGGCTGTTTGTGCACGTATGGCACAAAGTGCACGTTTTGCGAATGTCGTATAGAAAGTTAAATAAATTACCAAAAGATTGTGATTGATAAGCTGCGTGAGGTTGGAATTTTTTTCATGGAAGTCTTTGAGCGTAGTTTTAGTAAAAATGTGATACATATGGGGTTTTTTAGGCTTTGGTGAATTTATATTCGTGAGGAATTGAAAATATTTTCACCATTAAATCAAATATGCGTCACTATTTTTTAAAAAGCTTTTAATAGAAAAAATTTACCAAAGAAGCTGACAAAGCG
>NZ_JALKIM010000053.1 GCF_023050945.1 Anaerobiospirillum sp. NML120448
ATATTCATAGCCCCTGATTATAATCTAATTTTTATCAAAGCTTTTATAAAAATCGACTATAACTATAACTATAACTTGCCTCCTATACTGTAGGGGGGGGTGACGAACTTTTGAAATCTAGTACTAGCACTATGCTGCCTTATCTTTTAGCCCAGCTCATTCCTGCTCAGCCAAGCCAAGCTAAAGTGGCCAAGCTAATAAAAGTTAAGTTTAGAATAGCAAAGCCATGCTCAGCACAGCATGGCATAGCCAAGCCAAGAAAATAGCCCCCCTGATAAGAATAGCAAAGCCTGGCAAAGATAGGCTAGGCCAGGGCTTGCAATGAAATGACATTCCATGCTGTGGCTTGCCGTGGATTGCCTTGCTGTGAAAGGGATGGCCAGGCCTTAAGCGCAACTGGCTATGGACTATAAAAGTAATCACTATTGCAATAAAGAGTATGTACCCATAATATGAAAAACAATAAAAGCCTGAAACTCTATCAGAGTCAGGCTTTTATGAAGAAAACAGGTGCTAAACTTGAGTTGAGCTTAAGAGCTCAAAAGAGCTAAGACTGATAGTACCAATAAGTGCTTAATTACCAATAGAGCTTAAGCTAAGAGTAGTACTCTTATGAGGTTAGCAAGTTAGCTGTGAGAGCAGCTTTTAGCTTTTAGCTTTTAGCTTTGTGCTTGCTTTAGAGGATATAGGGGGTTAGGCCTATTCGTCTACAGCTTCACAAAGCTTATCCATAATAGGTTCAAGCTCTGATGGTATGCCCTCTTGCCATGATGGAGGATCAATGACCTCTCCTGTTAGGGCAATAAACATTTCATCAGGAATGGCTACCTTACCCTTCACATCAGCATTTTCTTTAGTCCAATCATAGCCGCTGTTGTAAGGATCAGCTTTGGGGTCAAAGCCGTAAACTTGGTTTTGATAAAAGCCTGATAGATAGTTGCGCTCAATGGTGCTAATAAGATCATAGTCTTCTAACAGATAGTCATGACCTTGATCAATGCAATCTTGGCGGTCTTGGTATTGCTTAAAGAAGCCAGGGTTCATATACCAATAGAGCAACAGTATGGTGCCTTTATCAGTATCAGGCTGCTCAGCTATCCATTGAAGTACCTCTTTGCCGTTATCAAAGTTCCAGCTAGTTAAGAGCTGTTGTCTTTCATAAGGGCCATGCTTTTTTAGAAAATCGATGATTAGCTCAGTACTGAGACGCTCAAACTCCTCATCATCGATATCAACTTCATCCCAATCAACATTGTCCTCTAAGAGATCTTTTAGTGTCAGCATAGACTAGCCTCCTAAGAATATCTGTGCCTGTAAGCTAAGATAGCAAAAATCAAGCTCACAAAATGAGATCTTCTTAGCTATTCTCAACAGCATCATGCCTTTAATGTTGCATTACTCGCACCACCGCCAGTACTAGTGCCCGTGCCAACGCCAGTCCTAGCCTTAGTGTTAACAGCAGCAGGACTTGCACTGGTGCTAACCCCAGCAGCTGGGCTGGCACTGATGCAAGCCCTTGGCCCCTGCACTGCTTTGAGGGCAAGGGCTTTTGTAGTGTAGTGATAAGTATTTAGGGCAGAGATAGCCTTAGTGCAATAATTGAAGTTGCGTTATGGGTGTCTTGGGGGCTTGTGGCCATGGGAGCTTGGGTAGGGGCTTAGCGGTTAGCTGTTCATGCGAGCTAAGTGAGCTGCAGCTTGCTTGAGCTTATCCAGACGGGCTGCAAAGAAAGCTTTAAAGGCGGCACAGTGAATATTCTTGCCATTGAGGCGCTCACGATAGCAACCATTGCGGCATAGGGATAAATATGGGCAATGCTGACAGTCATTAGGCAGTTGATGGGACTGCTCAATAAAAGTACGGGCTTTGCTATTGGTTTGTAGGTACTCAAAGTCATGATCTGTAAGGTTGCCCAACTCATAATCGTCGTGGGCAAAAAAGTCACAAGGGTAGATCTTACCTGAGCTCTCTACTACGTTTTGAATTTGGCATACACCTGTCATATTACAGGAGTTGATGCTCATATTAAGTAAGAGGGCCAAATAGTTTTCGATATGACGAATGGATATATAGGTGCCTTGCTCCATTAAGTCCTGATACCATAAGTCAAAGATGTTGATTAAAAACTGACTATAAGCCTGCTCAGATAAAAATAGCGGCTGCTCCTTTGAGTGCTGCCCAAGTCTTTCAAAAGGCTCAAGGCAAGCAATGTATTGGTGGTTGTAGAAGCCTAGTTCTTTAAAGTGCTCATAGACAGACTTAATGTTAAGAGCATTAAGGTCGGTTAGCACGCATAAGACATTAAATTGAGCTCCAAATTTTTGGAGCTTAGTAATGCCTGCCCTCACCTCATCATAGGAACCACTGCCATTGCGATGGATACGCATAGCATCATGTAGAGCTTTGGGGCCATCTAGAGAAATACCAAAGAAAAAGTCATTAGTTACTAAAAAAGAGACTAACTCATCATCAAGTTTACAGCCATTAGTTTGAATGGCATTAGAGATTTGAACCTGCGGTAAGTGAGCAAAATATTGCTTTTGAAAAGCTATAGCCTGCTTAAAGTAATCAAGACCAGCTAAGGTAGGCTCACCACCTTGAAACAGTATGGATAAATAGCTTGGTTCGTCTTTAGGGGCATTAGCAAAGTATTCACTAGCTCTTTTAATGGTAAGCTCAAGTGTTTCTACACTCATAATCTTGGGACTAAGAGCTTGATGGGTAGCCAAGTCATGGTAAAAACAGTACTTGCACTTTAGGTCACATAAGGAAGAGGCAGGCTTAATCAGTAGTTGTAAACTTTTCATAAAGAATAAAATCTCAAAAGTGCGGACACCATAGTCCTTATGGCCATGGGTAAAATGAATAAACTAAGAGGGAGACAACTTGCCAAGGGCTTCCCTAGAGCCAAAGCCCATAAAAGCAGCTCATATCATTCCAGGCTCTATTTAGAGCCAAGGTCAAAGCTAATGCCACTAGTAAAGCTCAAACTAAGGCTAATTTCTTGGCCAATTTTCTGCCCAAGGCCAAGTCCTAGGCCCAGGCCCTGGGGCAATATCAGAGCCATAACAATGTAAAAGTCTGCACTAACAGCAAATACAAGGCCACAGCTACAGCCATTGCAAGGCTAAATTCCAGGCCAGGGACAGGGCTATGAGCAAAGCCACAGCTACTGCAACAGTCATGCTAAAGCATGGGCCTTGGTTTGAGCCAGTGCCAGGGTCTGGGCTTGTACACACCTGTACATAAGCATGGGCATGGCTAGGGCCTGAGTCATGGTTAAGGGTATGGCTGGTGGTGGCTTCTTAAGGGTAATCTAATTTTACAAATTTTTAAATACTGCTCATGGGCTAGTAAAGAAACAGCCTATGTCGACGCATGGTGGGCATAGGCTGTTTAGTGTAGATTGCTAGAAAAAGATAGGGGCTGTACTAATCCTCAATAACTGGACGGTAGTGCTCGGCCTTTTCAATCCAGTTGAGGAGACGCTCACGAAGTTCCAGCTTAATCTTGGTGTACTTAGGGTTGTCAATTAAGTTGGTTAGCTCGTAAGGGTCTAAATCTAAATCGTATAAGAAGTCATCACGATAGAGGTCAGCAGAGCCCTTTTCGCCACCGTTAACACCAGGGGCATAAACAGAGTACATAAACTTATCGGTACGAATGCAGCGACCAATGCGGCTCTCAGAGATTTGAGCAAAGGCCTCTTCCTTACGATTAGGATCTTTTTCTTGGACTACGTCTAATAAGTTTTCACCAATCATCTTATCGCCCACATCAACGCCTGCTAAGGCTAAGATGGTCTTTGGTAAAGAGTCGGTAGAAACTACGTGCTCTGAGGTTAAACCACCCTTAAATGGGCCACCTGCAATTACTAAAGGCACACGTAAAGCAGCATCATGGCAAGAGCGCTTATAGTCATCATAGCCATTTAAGTGAGCATCGGTATTACGGGTCTTAAAGTGAGAGCCATGGTCAGAGGCAAAAATAATGACAGTATCATCATAAATGCCTTCCTCTTTTAACTTAGCAACTAAGCGGCCTAAGTTTTCATCTAAGGAGGCTACCTGACCTAAGTAGTCTGGATATTCCTCAGCAGCATTGCCACCTAAAACAGCTAAATCATGAGGTAGAGTAAAGTTCTTATACTTCTCTTTAGAGCCATTAGGGCCTTCGTAATGAGCATGGTCATTTTGGTGGTGAGGCTCAATTTGAGAAATGGTCATAAAGAAAGGCTTGGACTTATCACGCTCTTTAAAGAAGTCTAAGGCTAAATCGGTAATGCAATCAGGACGGTAGCCCTTAAAGTCAACACGATTGTTGTTTTCATCAAACACAAAACCATCATAACCATGGGAGGTAAACTCTAGCACGTCAGCAGCACGCCAAAAGCCAGTATAGCCACCACGGAACTCTTTAGGGATGGCTGTAACAGTATGGTCAATGGTTGGTTTTTTCTCCAGCTCACCCTCTGAGGCTAAGTGCCACTTTCCAATATAGGCAGTCTCATAGCCAGCCTCTTCGATGTAGTTAGCTAAAGTCTTAACATCTTTAGGCAACATCTTATTGTTTCTAAAGCAATTAGTGTCAGTGGCATATTTACCAGTTTGGAATAAAGCACGGCATGGGCCGCATACAGGCTGAGGGGAGAAAGCCTTATTAAACTTAACGCCCTCTTGAGAAAGCTCATCTAATACTGGAGTGATATTAAGAGGTTGACCAAAGCAACCGCAAGTATCAGCACGCTGTTGATCAGTAAAGTAGAAAATAATATTAGGGCGTTTAGTAGTAGACATATTTGACACCTTTTCGTGATTATATATATAGAGAGAGCAAAACCATTAGCTAAAAAGTTACCCTGCATAAGCTAAGGGCAACCAAAAAAGCTTGTGAGAGATTAAATTCTTTAGATTGCGCCCAGTATCAAACTAGGCGCACTTGTGTGTGTTAAAAGTCTTTACCTTAGAGCAAAACATAAGAAGGCTACATCTTTAGCCTTACAAATAGCTTTGCTGTAAATAGCTATAGTCAAAGCCTGATTAATAACTCAATCTATCCTATGCTCAAGCCATAATTTTCCTAAAAGCGAAGCTGCTTTCTTAGCAGAGCTGTAAGTTCCTAGGCTTTAGTGGCTCTTTAGCTTATTCTGGCCAGGCCAGGCCTAGCTAATCAAGGCCAGGTCAGCCTTTAAGCTCAAAACTTCACTTAGCCTTACTAGAGCCAATCTTTGCCCAATCTATCTCTCGCTGCTAAAGCCTTGCAGAGGCTGGGCATCAGCTAGGAGCAAGCTAAGCTATAACTTAGCTTGTTAGTGCTAAAGCTTAGTGCACCCCTGTAAAAGAGCAGTAAGTGCTGGGAAAAGCTTGGCTTTGTTAAGCTTGGCTTAATGGATTAAGGTAGTTTGGGAAGCTACCTTAATTTAGTTAAGATTGTTAGGATTTTATGGCTTACGGGCCCGTAGGCCCTTAGGCCTGTCAGATAGTAGGCCTATAAGATAGTTTGCTTATAGGCCTGTAGGGCTTGCTATCAAGCTATAAGTTATTTTTCCTCTTTAGCAGCTGTGGTTGCGGTTGATGTTGTGGCCTCGGCTGCGGCTAGGGCTGCCTCCTCGGCTTCATGCTGTTTTTTTAGCTCACGGAGCGTACGCTCTTCTTTGATCTTGCCTTTAATGATGGCACCTAAGGCTAATACGATTAAGGCAATAAAGATCCAGCAGTATACTGAGCTAAAGAAGATTGATGGGTTGCCATCAGAGAGCATAAGGGCACGACGGAAGTTAGTTTCAGTCATATCACCTAATACTAAGCCTAATAAGATAGGGATAGCAGGGAGATCAAGCTTTCTTAAGAACCAAGCTGCAATACCAAAGTACAGGGCAATGGATACATCAAAGTAGTTCTTATTGATAGAGTAAGCACCTGCATAGCAGAAGAGCACAATAATTGGGGTTAAAATCTCTTGAGGTACTGCTACAACCTTGGCAAAAACACGAGTTAGATATTTACCTTGGATTAACATAAAGATGTTAACTAAGATTAAACCTAACATAATGGCGTACATAATATCGCCATCAGTGGTGAATAAGGATAAGCCAGGGTTTAAACCATTAATCATTAAAGCTGAGAGCATAATAGCCACAGTACCATCACCTGGAATACCTAAGGTGAGTAGCGGAATCAAGGTAGCGCCTGTTACTGCGTTGTTGGCTGATTCGGCAGCGGCAATACCCTCAACTGAGCCATGACCAAATTCTTCTTTATGCTTGGACATGTTCTTAGCTTGATTATAGGAGAACCATGAGGCCTCAGCAGCGCCAGTGCCTGGAATAATGCCCACCATACAGCCAATGAATGAAGACATTAAAATAGGGCGAACCATGCGCTTCTTCTCGTCAGGCGTAATAACACCATCATCAAGCTTTTTACGCTCGTCCATCTTAAGTTCTTGGACAATACCATCGGCTTTAGCAATAATTTCAATTAAAGCAAATAAGCCAATTAAGCAAATAGCAAGGTCTAAACCTAAATAGAGGCGATCGACATTAAAGGTTAAGCGATCATAGCCAGTCATTGGGTCTGAGCCAATACAGGAAATGACTAGACCAATACAAGCTGAAATAATGCCCTTAATAATGCTCTTGCCTGATACACCTGCAATGATAGTTAAGCCAAAGACACAAACCATAAAGTATTCGGCTGTACCTAATTGGGCTGCTACTTTTGCTACCTGTGGGCCTAAGAATAAGAGCATAAAAGCTGAAATAGTACCACCAATGGTAGAGGCATAAAGAGCAATCTTTAAGGCTACACGAGAACGACCCTTTTTAGAAAGAGGGTGGCCATCGAGCATAGTGGCGGCTGCGTGTGGAGTACCTGGAGTGTTAATTAAGATAGCACTCACGCTTCCGCCATAAGAGCCTGCACAGTAAATACCTAGCAAGAACATCATGCCTGGAATGGCTGTTAATTGATAGGTAAGAGGCAAGAATAAAATTACGCACAGAATTACGCTTAGACCTGGAATACAGGCAAACACTGCACCAATGAAAACACCAAGGTTAATCCAAATGATGTTTTGTAAGGTAAAGAGCAGACCTGATGCTGGAATAATATAATCTAACATGACATGCCCGCCCTTAGAAGTTAACGCCTAAGCCAAACTTAAATGCTACCCAAATTAAAATCGCAATTGATATGGTAATAGCATAGTAAAGAGGCTTACGACAATTGAAAAAGACTAAGAATGCTATAGAGCAGAAAATACCACCCAGAACAAAGAGCTCGGTATATTTGCTAATTAAATAGGTAGCAATCAAGATTAAGATGATGATTAGAGCTTTGAGCTCAACATAGAGGTTAATGGTCTTCATCTGTAATGGTTGCTTAGTTGCCATGCAGTAGAGATCTTTGCCAATCAGTACTAAAGAGCAAATGAGCATTAAATACATTAACAACTCAGGGAAGACACGGCCATTAACAGCATCTTTTTCAGAAATTTCAATTTGGCTTGGAATTACCATGAGCATAATGATAGCTATAATGGCACAGACCAGGCCAGCTGTAAGATTAGAGGGATAGGAGAAATTCTTATCTCCTAAGCGAGCCTTGGTAGCGTCTCTAATCGCATCAAGAGGGGCTAAGATTGAGTTCATACTAAGACCACAAAATTAAATTCAACTACAAAAAAGTGCATTATTTGCTAAATTTTGGGTACAAAAAAGGCACAGCACCCAGCTTGAAACTTAAGGCTGTGCCTTTGATGTTTTTTTAGCTTAAATTGAGTTAGTGATTGTTAGCTCTTATTTAACCTAATACCTTATCCTTGTAGGCATTTACAATGTCACGAGTTTGCTCTAAATGGAGCGTGAAATCGGCATCGCTCATAGGATTGATTTCAATTAACATGGTCTCTTGAGCCCATTTTACAAAAGACTCGTCCTTTAAGATGGCATCGTAAAGCTCACGTAATTTCTTAACATCAGCATCAGGGGTGCCTGCTTTTGCAGCTACCACACAAGCATTGGTAATGTATGGATAGCCATACTCACCTACACCACGTACTCCTGCAAATGGGCCGTGCTCTAAGGTCTTGTCAGCAAAGGCTGCAATTACGTCTACCTTGCCTTGTTGAGCAGTTTCTAAAATCTGGGTTTGGTGAGAAATAGCAAAGTTAGTTTCACCCTTAGCAACAGCCTGAGCTGCCTCTGCTGCGGAGGTATAAGGGGTAACCTTTAAGTCTTTGCAACCCATCTCATTAAATAAAGCAGTAGCTAAGAAAGCCTCTGTTGAGGTAGCACCATTAACAGCAATATTGACCTTGCCGCCATTAGCTACATAGCTCTTGAGATCATCAATGTTCTTAAGGCCAAGGGTATCTTGGCTGGATAGTACGAAAATAGCTGAATAGAGGTTCTGAATGACTACAAAGTCGTCCTCAGAGAAGCGAACTTTCTTTGGATCAATAATAGGACTAATAGCTAATAAGCCTTCATTGATAAAGGTTAAAGCAGGATCACCGCCCTTCTTATCCATTACCCAAGTGTTAATAGTGGCAGTATCGCCCTTAACAGCCTCAGCTACCAAAATGGTATCTTTAGAGTAAGTGGTTGATAGGGAAGCAGCCTTTTGGCTAGCCATAGCAGCAACACCTGATGGAGCCCATGGGCAGGTAACTGTCCAAGTTTTCTTATCAGAGCCGCAGCCAGTTGCAATAATAGCTGAAGCGCATAATACAGCGGTAGTCTTAAGAAGAGAGGCAAATTTCATAAACAAACTCCTAAACGTGACCTAAACTAGCATGCTTATCTGGTTTACAAGAACCTTAAAAAACATGTGAGGTCAACAAATCTGACCAAGCAAACAAGCAAAGAAGCTAGGCCAGTGCAATCTACGTTTTAGATTTTGCATCTAACTTGCCTTATCTCGATATGATCTTTGTCATAATGTACTACTGAATCACAGATTAACTTCTAAAAGTGTGAGTAAAGACAAACTTTTAGTCCCCTAACACTCTCAACAGCGCCCCCTTTAAGTGCCTGCAAACCCTTGTCGCATCTAGCTTGCGCCCCGCCCTTGCGCTCTTACCAAGTCTAAAGACACTGGCTGTCACCAAGCTAATGCTCATACAAATGTATTTAGCCACAAGCCAAATCCAAAGGACAAGCCTTAAGTTTGTAGCGCAGTCTTTTGCTAATGCTGCTATCTTGCACAGGTCAAAAGTAGTGGTTTAAGCCAAAAACGCAGCCCAGGACAAGGAGATCCTTGGTTTTGGTTATTGGCCTACCTTGGGACTTGGTTGTAAAGATAGTGGCTCAATCCACTGGGATTGCCCAGTGGATGCAAGCCAGGAATTATTTTTAGGATGCAAGTTACTGCTGCTACTGCTGGGGTTGAAGCTGAGGCCTATATAGGTAGCCATAGCCTGCTATCATGACAATGTAGATATAGCCTTTGTCAATGGCTGCTTGAGACCACGATTTGGCAAATTCGGACTTCTTGCCATAAGGATTATCAATATTTGAATTTTCATCAGACTGACAAGTATCTTGATAAGTCCAAGCAACTACAGAGCTAACAAAAAATCCTGTAAGAAAATTAACATTCCTTCTGGCCATAGATCTAGCTATTGGGTTCTTAGATGATAAACATCCAACTACATGATTAGAGCTGCCATGAAGAATGAGATATTTCCTACTTCTTGGATCATAGTAAATATTGACAGGATCATTAATAGCCACATGGTTTTCAATATAGTCATTATTGAAAAAGTTGCTTTCCAAGGCATTAAAGCTTATGTAGTAGTGATCCAATCTAGCGTCATTGTTAACAAAGCCTTGTTCTTGAGTTTCAGAAACTATATTTAATCTATTGTTTCTTAAAGCTTCTTCACGAGGGCCAATATAAGAGAGTAGGTATTTTTTAGCACGGGTGTAGGCAACATAATATAATCTTTTCTCCTCTTGTAAATCAGCATAGTTGTTGGCCTGATCTAATGCTATAGATCCTGTATTATGAGGAATTAAAGGCAAAGAGGAGTTTGATGGCATGACAATTACCATGTCAAATTCCAAGCCTTTAACTTTATGCATGGTGCTTAAGATTAGCTTAAGAGGTTTAGATGGAATAAGGTGTTGATCCTTATAGGCATCATATATTTTCATTAGTTGCAGATTATCATCCGAGCGTAAAATATCGTAGTAATAATCTTTTAGCTCCTCAATAGCAACAGATGCAGAAGTGGATTGACTTCTGCGCTCAGCAATAAAGTTTAAGACCAAACAATAGCCTATATCCAACAGTTGGCTATCCCAATTTTTAAATTGCTCAATCTTTGATAGGCAGAATTGCTTTACCTTATTGCCAAAGTAATTCTTTGCTTGAGGATCGATGGTAATACGCTTAGGCTGTTTTTCAATAAATTGCTGTAGAGCAAATAACTCACGTTTACGGAAAGACTCGCATGAGCTACTACCTTGAATGTAAATATCAAAATCTTCAAGTAAATTTCTGTTTAAAGCAGAAAAGCCTTTATAGACATCATTATTGGTGCGATATAAGAAGGCAATAGTGTTAACTACATTATGCAATGCCTTCTCATCTTGTGTTTCAAAAGGATTGGAAGTCTTTTCAGAATTTTCCGCAGCCAAAGACTCTCGTGCCTTTTCAAAGAAATGAGGCATATGACTATATAAAAGCTCTGCTTTAAACTCTAGAGCACAATTCTCTACAGCATATTGTTGCAAAGCGGCATTGCTAACGGGCAATAGCCGAGTATTGTCAATAAACTGCGCAGACTTGTCCAAAATTCCTTGATAGGAACGATAGTTTTGAGACAAGTGCAGTGTTTTAGGCTGTAATAGCTTATTGAGATATTCATAATAAGGATAAGGATGCAACAGCAGGGCATAATTACGCTCTTTTGGTGTTACGTTAGAGGTTACATCTACCTTATAGTTAGGGTCTACCAAGCTTTGAGCAAAGGCAACAAAGTCCTCTCCGATTTCATTGTTAACACGATCAAAGCCATAAATACTTTGATTCATGTCGCCAATGGTAAAGAAGTGAACTCTAGGGTTTAATTGACGTAAGAGCAATAAGAAATTAAGACGAGTAAAGGTAATATCTTGGAACTCATCAATTAAGATATATTCCAAGTTTTTAAAGATCTTTAGATACTCTTGATGGTTAGTCTGGAGATTTTCTAAAAGCTTATACTCCCATTCCTTAGGATCAATGTCATTTAAGGCATTTTTTAGGCAATACTTGGCTAAACCATGGAAGGTAAAAATATTAAGTCTATGAGCCAAACCACCTAAGCCTAACTCGGTAAAGAGCTTGTTTAATCGTGATTTAAGCTCAGTAACTACAGCTCGATTATAGGCCAATACCAAGATATTTCTTGGAGACACATGTTCACGGATCACTAAACGAGCAACCTTCATGGTAAGAATAAAGGTTTTACCAGAGCCTGGACCTGAAATAACATTAATATGGTGCTCGCTAAGAGGCTCTTCATAAATGGCTTTTTGCTCAGCATTATCTTTAAACTTAGCCTCTTGAACGTTAAGAGCCTCAGAAGTAAGTTCAGAGAGAATAGAGTCATCAATACCTTGGCTATATAAGGTTAATAAATCAACATAGCCACGATAATCCTCAATTTTAAAGAACCTTTCAATAAACTCAGCTCTTTCACTATCTTCTAGACAGGTAAGAAATACTTTCATGATTAAAGCGCGAGCATGATTGGTTTTATCTACCATCTCAAGTTCTTTGCGTAAAGGATAGAAAGGTGAGTCCTCTTTAATAGCAGCATCTAAAGGCTCAATTGCGTCCTCATGAAGAGTAACTTCATAACCGAAGTTAATAATATTACTGTTATAGGTAAGCTTTAGATTGGAAAGTACATCTAATAAGAAACTAAAGTAGCCAAAGCCATCAAATTTACTCTGACATAAAGGATAGAGCTGGTCAAAATCACTACGGCTACATGATAAGTCGTAGTTAGCTAATAGTGTCTTGGGATCGTCATGCACTAAACCATTGTTATCAATTAAGTCCATCCAATTATAGACATGAAGGCTACGTGATTTGTTAACTTGCTCTAAACCTGCCAATATTGGAGTGAGTGTTAAGTTGTTTTGCTTAGTAAGCATAAATACAAGCTCAACTGCATCTTGAGCAAGCACATCTAACATAAGATGATAGGACTGATTTGGCGCATAAAGTATAAAGTCTGAGGCAGACTCAATATTTACACTTTTATCGCTACCAGCTCTTAGTTCAAAATTAGGCAAGTAAGAGCAAATTACAAAGAACGTTCTTATGCATTTAATGATAAGTCTATCTAAATAGGTAGTGCTCTTATTTTGATTCAAAGGTCTGTCGCCATTTGTTTCCCATGGCATATATGAGACTATATCATTATTAATCGTAAGCTTATGGCATAAGTGTTCAATGTTGCCTAAATTATCTTTTACTAAAGATAGCAAATGATTACTTGTAAAGTAATACTCACAAGGGTTGCCTAACTCAATCTTACCACCTTTAAAGGCATAATGAGATTGGTCTAAGCGCTTTTTAAGATCACTGCGGTTATGAGCTTTAATGCGCTCTTTTTCCAAATATGCTTGATCCAGCTCCAAGTCATCTGACTTTTCGCCTAACCATTCACCTGCATATGCATATGCATCATCATCGCTCTCTTTATTATAAACATAGTGTTGATAGGCTTCATCAAGGAGCTCTCTTACAACAGCTAATGTAACTCCTAAGGTAGGTAGCATTAAAGTGATTTGATGATCAGTAATAGCTATCTTCTTGTGCTTTTCTAGATATTTAGAATAGAACCAATTAGTCTCATTAACACTCTTGTCTAAAATGTTAATTAACAAAGGTGTTTCTAAGCGTAAAGCTTGACAGCGATTAAGCTCAATCAAACTATTGTAAACAGCATTGTTATTAAGCTTTGTAAATTTACAATAATTTTTAACATCAAAAGTGAAACGGTTTTGGTGCATTTCACTTTTAACTTTGGTTAAGATACTCTCAAGTATCTTTCTTGAGTTTGTTTTAGAAAGAGCATTGTTTGGTGAAGAGCTTACATCCTTAAGCTGCTCAGTATCAGCATTGGCATCAGAACAAGCCTCGGCACCATCAAAAACATTATCAACATCACTATCATGGTTAAGGATATTGCTATTAGGTGTTGCATCTAGCTGATTTTCAAAATAGTTTAAACCATTAATAAAAAATTGAGCCAAGGAAATAGCGCCTTGGATGCAACTCTGCTTCTGTCTTGAAAGCTTTTCTTCTTTCAAGAAGTGAACAAGATTGCTTTGGCCATCATCTGCGTTAAATTCCGACAAGGATGGTTTACAAATATTATTAGTTAAAAATTGCTCTAATTGTTCTTTATTGACAGAGAACAACAGAGGCACCTGTCCTCTAAAGAGCATTTTTATGCGGGTAAAATACTCTAAATAGTAGAATACAATACGAGCATATACACTATCAGAGATGCTTTGGATATTAGGCTCAAGAATACTGTTTTCAGAACGATCTATTACAGAAATAGGCACAATACAAGGTAATTGCTTAGCATCATCCAAAGATTCAAACTCAGCAATATAAGAGCGGATCAACCTCTCAGCAGAAACTAAATCGCCCCAACTGATCATATTGTTATTCATTTTTGCTACATGGTCATCAAGATCTTGCTGTTCATACAAGCACAGAGCAGGTAGCTTTCTATTATTGGTGAAAGTATCTTGATAACTTTGATAAGAGCGTCCTGCACGACCTACCTCTTGCAAGTAGTCCTCAAAGAGATTTGACAGAGTATGGTGCAACACATAGTGAATATTAGGAATATCCATACCCATGCCAAAGGCTTTTGTAGAACAGAGAATAAAAATGTCCCTTTTATTGCTTGAGGTATTATCGCTGTGTACAGTATCGCTATCCTCTTCCTCTTCTAAGGATAATTCGGCAGTATCTTTTAGTGCTTTTAGATCTCTGCTCAATGTATATTGCTCATAATCGCAAGTTGCTTGGTCTGCTGCTAAAACAGCTGTTTGAGCTTGGTCATTTGGTAAATTAGAGCTGTTCTTAAAGCATTCAAAACGATATTTTCTTTGTTCTGCGCTAAGGCCAGCGTGGAAATAAGAAACATGACCAGCTATTGCTGCTATTGGGCTTTGAGGGTTAGATTGTTTGCGGTTATTGGCGATTGTATTTAAATCGTCGCTCAGCTCCTCACAGATCCTTCTTGATTGACAGAAAATGATCATGCGACTTTTGTTAAAGTCAATCTTGTTGCTTTCAATAAAAGCTAAAATAGCATCGATTTTATCTACTTGAGGATCATGCCCGATGTCTCGAACTGACATCACAATGTGTTCTGGAATTGGGTTGTATTTATTAGCTTTATTGTCTAAAAATACATGGTTATCCAGATATTGCTCAATATCCTTGATGACTTGTTTAGTCATAGTGGCAGAGCACATGATAAAACTGCCGCCATATTGTTCTTTGAGCGAAGAACAACATTCTGCTGCAAAGATATAGTCAGGGCGGAAAGTCTTACCCCATTGAGAAATACAATGTGCCTCATCGAAAATAAAGTACTCAGCACCATGATCTCTCTTAAGTCTCTCATTTAATAAAATATAGAAAGAGCGTGTTCTAAAACGTTCTGGTGTGACATACACAAGATTGATTTGGCCAGATTTAATCTTTTCAATACAGGCACTGTTTTCTTGGAATAAGCGATCAGAGGATAAATAATCGACATTTTTAAAGCCTTTAGCTTTAAGTGTCATTACCTGATCGATAATCAGTGCCTTAAGAGGTGAAATGACAATACTGAGCTTTTTAGAGTAAATGGCTCTAAACAAAGCTGGGCCTTGGAATAGTACAGACTTACCACCACCAGTAGGAATAGAAATAATGCAATCTTTATCGTGGGATAAGATATGAGGCAAGGCTGCCTTTTGATAATCACGCCACTCATTACCGTCAATCAAAGACTTAGACATTTCACCAAGCGCAAATTCAAGCGCCTGCTGATATTCAGGGCTGTCTTTATCAAAAGCTAAGTACTTAAGCACTAACTCAGGTGAATTAACAAAGATATTGCTATCTACAGAGCCAGGCTTTTCATGCGGCTCTTCTAAAGTTGTTTTATCTTTAGTGCCCTCTGGCAAGCGAACCTTTGTTGTTTCAATGGCTTTAGTAGTAACAGTAGTAGTGTCATCTTGCTTTTCTTTAGATGACTCATGCTCCTCTTTTTGGGGGCCAAAAATTCTATCAAGAATTGAGCCAATACCAGTTTTATGATGGTTCTTAGGCTCTTCGTTTCTTTCCTCGCAAGAAGGATCTACAGAGGTGATAGAACTAGTAATAGAGTTATCATCAATGCTATTGTCATCATGCTTTATTTGGTCAGTAGTAGTACTTTCTGTAGGGACTTCTGGCACTACCTCTACCTCTACCCCTACCTCTGGCTCCTTGGTAGGTTCTTCTGTCTCCTTAATTAGGTCTCTTTCAAATTCTTCAAGTGTTCCTTTGTTAAGGATGAGACTGTATTCGTCTTTGTTAAAGAACTTGCCTACCAAGCTTCTATAGCTATTGAGTTCATCATCACTATTAAATAGAGGTAAATCAATATATTTAAAGTGGCTGACCAGTCCTAAATCTTTAAAGATGGCCTTACTATATTTAATTGAAGAAATATCGCCTGGGTTTTCTAGATCAAAGGTAAATTTAGAATCCAGGCAATACAGAGCCACAGTAGATGACGGCTTAATACTATTAAAGTACTTTTGGAGTAGGCACATTAAACCTGTAATCATACAGGTTAAGATGGCTGATGGATCACGATAAAACTCCTTGACATCAAAGCCTAAATAGGAGTCCTTATATTGTAAGAACTTTATAGATAGGAAGTTGCGTCCCATCTGATAGAGGTTAAGCATAAAAGTACTATCAGAGCAGGCAGATGTCGAGTTGTTGTTTGTAGTAACAGTTAAAGGTAAACAAGAAAGATCTAATAAACTGCTTAGCTCTGAAACTGCTAAAAACTGATTCTCTTGGGCAACTTGAGACTCTAAGTTGCTCTTTAATGCTACCAGTGGGTCTTTAAAGATACTGAGTAACTCAGTGGCGTAATTAGATAATAAGTTGTCCACAACAATAAGGTTGTTGGTATTATCACTTTGAGCAGACCAAAGGGAGGTGTAATTCTTATTACTTACTAAAGCCCTTAAAGACAGAACACTAATAGCTATCTTATTTTCATTAAAGTCCTTAAGTTCTTTAATAATGGCACTAACTTTAGCAACATCCTGCTCTAAAGGAACAATGTAAAGTACCTGGGTATATGCTTGAGCAATGAAATTTTGTGCTAAAAGCTCCTTTAAGAGCTTTAATTGACTTGCGTAGTAGTTAGCAAGATTGTCATAGCCATAGTAATAGCGCTCATAGACATCTTCTTTAATAAAAGAGCTAAGCTCCCAATTGCCATAATGCTCATATGTAGAACGCACAAAATTGAGGCTAAAGTTAAGTGGAGAGACAAACTCTGCTACCTCTGTAACATACTCATAGCCTTGCACAATCTTTTGAAGGTTGTCATTAGGCTTGATATAGCTAAAGTCAAAGCTCTCTAAACCAAGGCGGTGGTAGATTAGTTTAGTATTATTGTTTGCTGGATAGTTAAGCTGTAAATCTTGAGATTTACAATAATCTAAAAACTCATTGCTTTGCTTAACACTAAAGAAATACTGGTATTGAGAGAGCTGTGCTAACTCAGAGTGATCCTTTCTAAAGTATTTAAGAATCTTACTAAACTTTAGGGCATTTCCTAAGCTTTTTAATTGGTAGCAATACTTGAGCATAGAGGCACTATAGCCTACTAAAATTAGCTCATCAGTTAACGCAAAGAGCGGGTTGTTAGGTAAGTTCAATAATATTTGAGCACAACGATCAATACTATTAAAAGAACCTACAATGATGCTATTTGGGACACTTACAACAGCCCATGTATCATCACTGACACCTGTTACAGTGTCTTCTGGAGCTTCTTGTGCGTGTGCCTCAGTATTGGAGCTGTTATCTGGCAAGGCGTACTCATTGCTTGCAGTTCTAGTGGTGCTATCAAAGGCAATGAGTTTTTTGCTAGAGGCAAAAGACGCAAAATTTTTGAGTTTAGCCTCAGGAGCAAAGAATAAGGATTGGACGCAATCATTATGAAGAAGTGAGCCTAATTCACTATCAAATACCCATAGCAAGCTAGTTTTGTAAACAAAAGCATAAGATGCTAGTAAGTAATCGAGTAAATCATTGCCACTAGTTTTTTGTACAATTTTCTTTACATCAATAGTAGGGGCAATAAAGGAACTCAGATCGTTAGATTGAGGGTATTGAATATGAGTTAGCTCAAAATAGCGGCACAAAGGAATGACTAAGTCATCATCCATAATGATCAAAGAGCGCTCAATTCTTGGTTGCAAGAGGGCAATTAACTTCTCAAGCGAGCTATTATTTGTATCGCTATCACCAATACCTAATTTAGCTACCAAGTGCTCTATGGCAGGGTAATACTTATTGGTAATTTCCTCATTAGAGGCCCATAACTTGTTGATGACACTGGCATTGACTGCTAGGCGTTTAGACAAAGAACTGTAATCTTGTAGTATTGCTTTTAAAGCATCAGGCAGTTGAGCTTTTATTGAGTTAAAAGCTAATTTGTGAAAACTCTTAAGTTGCTCGTCATCAATATTAGGGCTATAAGCCTCATCATTAACTACACAGATATACAAAAGAGCTACAGCTAAGCGTATAGGCAAATTATCAGTATTTTGGGCCAAAGAGTTCACATAGGAGGACGAGGACTGGGTTGCACTTGTTAGGCAGGTAGCAACTTGGCTCCATTCTTTTGGCACATAAGTACTAATCTTGTTAGCTAAAGATTGTAAAGACGCAGCAAAAGGGCCGTAAAAACGATTATCTACTAAGAATTTTGGCTCTAATATCAGCTCTAATTGCGATAAATCTAAAATCTGGTGATGCTTAAACAAAGCCCCATGGGATACTAAGTTGTCACCTACCAATAAATAAGAGCTATCTAAAGTAATTAGATCCTCAGAGCAAAAGTTCTCAAAATAATAAAGCTCCCAATACTCATTAGCAAATTCGTTACACTCATTACCGTCAGCTCTCTGTTCTAGGAGCAAAGCCTTAGGCTTAGATAGGTCTTGGTTTTCTAACTCTTGGTTAGTGCTTGCAATCTGGCGAGGAATGGCAATTAAGGCTTGAGTGTGCTCTTTGTCGCCATTAATAGTAATGAAGCATAGTTTGCGTGTAAATAAAGGCTCAAGCAGACCATGTGAGAGCTGAAGGGATAACAGAAAATCATTATTGTAAGCTAAGGATAAGACTTGCTGTTGCTTACTTGGATTAAGCTTAGGATAAATCAGCTCTTGAATATTACTAGAAAGCTCTAAAAACTTGTCAGCAAAGTCACCCTGAGTCTTATTTAGAGCAGCCAATATGGTTGCAATACAGATTTCTTCTCTAGAGTCATTTACATCCAGACCCTCAGATAAGGTATCTTTACTTTTATCCAAGTTCTTAGCTTTGAGCAGGGTTGTAAGTATTGGCAGGGCTATGGTAAAGGCATGGTTATCCTTATTGGCGCATAAGTGCTCAAGTTTAGCAGCATCAAAGATCTCGTCTTTAGAGTTAACACTAGAATCACCTTCACAACCTACACCAAGGGTTGGATCGGAAGTTTGGGCCGTATCATCTCCAGCATTTAGTAAAGCAGGGGAGTTAGTGTCTAAAGAGTTAGCGGTAGTTGTTTGATCTAACTTGTGCATATGAAACCTTCGTCTACGCCAGTATTAAATCATAGTAGTATGTTGAAAATAGATGTCAAAAGTCTAGATTACCTTAATTGCACTCTTAAGCCAATAGCTTTACCATCAAAACCCAATCATCATCATCAAAATGAGTGGGCCTTATACCAAAGATGCCGCCTAGCCGACTTGAATCCTTGCCACTTCCACTTTTACTTCTATTGCTACTGCCACTATTGCCACCACTACTACCAAGTATAGCTGAGTGTATAAGTTCAAACAGGTTGCCCAATTCTATCGTGCATTCAAGTGAGTTCTTGAAGCTTGTGGGTACTCTTAGGGGGGCAAAGTTTTGCCTCTGCTAAAAGCTGCAAATCACGCAGTTGGCATGTTAGGGCTAACTGTTGACAGGTAAGAGCTTTTAAACTTTAGTTTAAGCAGCTTATGATGCTTTAGAGCTTGAGTTTAGATAGTGCTCAGATTGAAGAACACTTAGATAGCGTGGTAAATCATCCCTTAAGGTTAGCTGCTCAAAACATGATTGCTCAAACTTTTCTAGCGCTTCAACACATGATTGACCTAAATTATGGCGATTAAGACTAAGATTAATATGATGCAAAGTTAAGCACCAGGAAATTAGTCTTCCAGTAGTCATAATTAACGACAGCTCATCCAGATATTGCTCTGACCAATATTTAAGTAAGTCATAGCCTCTAAGTATAAGAGTTGGAGTCTTAAGATTCTCTGGCTTATTCTGACCTTGTCGATCAAAAATTGAAGTTTTTTGTTTGCGCTGTAGGTTAAGCTCACTTAATGCTACTACTATTGAGTTTAATGAGGACAACAAGTTAGCATCACCATTCTTTAACAGCTCACGTGCAAATATGGTGGCATTAAATTCAGGCAAGATTGCGATAGAGGCTAATGCAACTTGTTGATAAACAATATGGCAATCTTTAATGTCATTATTAGAAAACTTGTTTAAGGTCTGGAAAATAATGGATAAAGCACGGTCGTTTAACTCAGATTTTGAACCAGAGTTAGACTGCTTGGATTTGTTGCGTGCAAGATATTTTTCAGAGCCTAAAGAGATAAGCATATTAAATAAATTGCGATAGCAAAATCTTATATCAAAGCGATAATAAAGTTCTAGTGAACATGTAATGCTTAAATCGTCGCTTAGTGATGTTGCTAACTTTCTAAGCTCTCTATTGAGGCTTTTAGGATTAAACTTATCCAAAGAAACAACATAGCCAATCAACTTATGCATGGCCTTGTTGTAGTCGTGTGCAATATTGGTAAAGCTCACCTCATCTTGTAGGCACTTATCTTGGAAGCAAGCATCTTGGTATTCGCTAGTTTCTATAGCATCACACTGACAAAAGCTACTTAACAAGTGTCTGCCCAAGCTATAAATTTGCTCTTTGGTAAGCACTACCCCTTGTGAGGATATTTGATTATTCTCAAGCAAAGCATTCATATCTTTGAGCAAGGTTGTGAGCAAGTAAACTTTAATTTTAGTATGGCAATTTGAAACTAAGGCAGTAATAAATTGCTCAAAACTACTCTCATCAAGACAATGAAGGGCGCTCACTCTATTGAAATTTCGATAGAGCACGCCTAAAACGCCCATAGCTTGTGGTTCCTTTGCCAGGTTAATAATAATGGCTCGTTTGTTAGAAGGTGGTAAAGATTTAAAACTATTGATTAAGTTAAAGTCCTTTGCTGCTAAAAAACTAAGAAGCTTAGAATAGTCATTTATAAACGCAGGTAGTACCTTTGGCGGTGTATCCTCTTTAGTATTGACATAGCCCCATAATAGTGAGGACATAAGATTAGAATTAGCTTTATTGTTAGTGCTTGAATACAAGAATTTAAACAACAGACTTATTAACAGATCCACTGTGGTTTTTGATGGATTGTTTAGTAGTTGATCCATGTTGCCAAATAAACTAATAAAAGCCAAATCTTGATAATGCTCGGCTAGTGTCAGGCATTGTTGCTCAGTGCACTTGAGTTTTTTTAAGCACTCAAGGTCATTGCTGGTATTTAGGCTGTGGCTATTGAGCCTAATATGCAGCGCTGTGAGCATGAAATACGAAGTACCGCCATAAGACTCATGTTCTAGTGGTACATCAGTTAAGAGATCTTTTAGGACATGACGCAATAGTTCTGCACCATTATCCTCATAGTTGTAAATTAGCTCATAGGCCTTTAATAAGCCATAAAGGGATATTAAGTCCTGTTTGCCAAGCTCAGTAAGGGCCTTGGTTAAATTATTGAGATTTACATAGAGCTCTTCTAACTTGGTTAAGATTAAATTGTATTGTGAGGTAGTTTTGCTGTCTTGCTGATGTATGGAGATTATCCACAATACCATAAGAGCATAAGCCAAGTTAGAATTTGGGCGGTTTTGCAAGATACGATTAAGATAGCTAAAAATTAAATTGCTATCTTGGTAAGTTAAACCTCCAAAGAAGCGGCACTGCAAAGAATAAGGGAGCTTAAAGGCATCAAAGCCATCAATCTTACTTAACATCATGCTCAACAGACCACTATTAGCAAGCTTGCTAACAATTAAGCCCATAGTAGGGTCATAGTCTAAGGTCTTATCTACACAGAGATTAGTTGGTCTTTGACTAAAGAAGTGCTTACAAGTACTACTTAGTTCCTCAGGTAAAGCCAGATCTAAATAGCTGTTAAAGAGTCTTATTTCATTGTGACTATTAGTTAGCTTTTGAAGGAATGAGCTAGTAAGTGCACTTTCTTCTTGGCTAAATAAGGCATTAAGTAAACACTGATACTTAGGATTATCCTGATCTTGCTGAGAGTTTAAATCATAGATTAGATAATCACTCATCATTAACAATGCAAGATAGTGTAGAGCACTAGCTTGCAAGTTGTAGCCAGCGTTTAACAAGAGCAAGAGCACAGGCGCTATATTGTGGTGACTGAGACTGAGCGGGGTAAAACTTTTTACTACTGTAAGCTGGTAGCGCTCAATTACCAATAGGCTTTGCACCTCAAAAATATCAGCCAATGAAGCCATATTAGCAGCATCGACAGGGATTGAATTAACAGCACTATCCATATAATTGGTACCAATAGCAGTGCTTCCCATAGCATTGCTTGCAAGGGCTGATTCCAAGGCGTTTAAATGGCTACTAGCGCAGAGCTCTAAATAATTGGAGCGTGACTCTTGGGTACTTTCACTGTAATTATTTTGATAAAAATCAGCGCAGCTAAGATTGGTGCTTAGTAGAGCCTTAAGCTGCTCACCATAGGATTGAGCGGCCAATATTTGGGATGAGTTAAGATTAGTGCTTACTAAGGCTTCCTTATCAATAACTCCTAAAGTAGGATTAGAGAAGGCCTGTATTAGCTCAAGAACATTATCTTTTAATAAGGAACTACCTTTAGTGTACCCATAAAGGTCTATTCTCTTAAAGGAACTAAATTGGCGCTTAGCTCTGCTATAAACACTATCAACAGTTAAACTTAGGGCGCTGTTTTGTAAGATAGACTCAAGCTCACTAAGCTTATTTAAGGTCAAGCTATTAAGATCAGTATTATCCTTAAAAATTTGGGTAAGTTGATAATAGATGGTTGCAAATAAGCCTACATCGTCATTTAACAACAATTGAGCGCACATATGCTCTAGCTCTAAAGCACAGTCAAGCTTTAGCACAATTCCCCAATCTTCTGTATTAGAACCTGCTTGTAAGTTAGCATCATGACTGTCACTTACAATCTTGAGGTTAACAAGGTCTAATCCCTTAAAGTGAGCATCCAAGAGCAAGGATAAAGCTAAATTAAAGTGAGGCTCTTGGCTTGCTGTAGGGGCAGTACCATTGCCATTGCCATTATCAATAGCAGTAGCCTCTTGTGACTTTATCAGAGGGTAAATATTGTTGAGCTTTACAAAAGGAGCCTCAGGCACAAAGCTTAAAGTTAACATTAAAAGCTTAGTATGCTCAGGGGTAGAAAAAATTTCACTATTACGTGCTAAGTCATTAAAGCTATCAGGCCAAGGCACCATAATAGGGTAGCAATGCAAATTAGAGGAGTAAGGCTCAATATTATGGGCAGCTAGTATAGGTTTAATATGCTCATAATGCGCTTGTATCAAAGAGAGAGTAGGTTCATCCAAATGATTAGTTAAGACAAAGGCTAGAGCATAGCTGTGCTTACTATCATCAGTAAAGATCAAGCGCTCGCAAATACCCAAAAGCACAATGCCGCTAGCACTTTCATTAGTCTCTTGATTATGAGGTAGCAGCTGTAAGGAGCGGGCGTTTTCAAGTAAATAGGGAGCTTGATAGGCTTGAGATGCTTGATGGGCATGGGAAGCTTGAGCGGTCTGAGAATCATCAGAGGCTTGATAAGCTTGCGCTTTAAGGCTATTGATTTCCTGAGCTACAGCAAAACTTAGAACACTAGGTTTAATTAAGAAATTATTATCGCTCATGATAGTCAGCCTCCCCAAAGATGAATGATTAGTATTATCTAGATTATAAGCCAATCATACAAGCAAGTCTTGCTGCATTTTCCTTAAAATTTTCACTATACGTTCACGATTTTTAGCAGTTTTCATGAAGGTTGGTAAATGATCTGATTGAGTTTTCAAAGGATAGGTAGTGGGTTTTTCTCTTAGCGTGGCGCTTAAGTAATCAATTACGAGATTACTATCAAAACCGATCAAGTTCACATTTTATGCAAACAGACCATTTAAAAACAATTTAAGGTACTCAAGCCTATCTGATAGCTTGTTCTTAATTAGTCTGCGGCTGCGCTCGTATGTAAGCTTATGACTCTTTTTAGTGACTGTTGAGTTGTAATTGCTCTTAAATTGGTTTATTGCATCAACGGCCAGTCTAATAAGGTTTACCCTTATAACGCAAGATGACTTCTTAGAAGTGGACAAATAGTCTTGTTCAAACTCTGTATCAGCCACGTTATGTGCCTGCTCACAAATCCAGTATTCGTTCAAGGAAACAAGAATCTGTTTAAATCCATGTTCGTCATTGGATATGTCAGTAATGTAGAAATGGATACTTGGTTCAGCTGATTTTTTGTTCAGCTTATCTAAGGCCTTGGGTGAGAAAACATTACACTTGAATGATGTGAACTTTGTCTTCTTTATAATAGTACAAGCCCCCTTGTAAGCCTCAAAATCAAAGCAATCTATATCTTGTTCTTTAAGGCTATCGATAGATAGAGTTTCGATAATTGTACTCTCAATTCTGTTGCCTACCATTTGTACTGGAGACTCAAACTTCTTGTAAGTTTTAGAATCACTCTTGAGAGAGTTATCATCAAAACAATATTGCATCGTTTCATACAAGCCCTTATTGCCATTATTAGTTTTGATTGGGAGTATTGGATGCAAATTGTGCTGTATGGCAGTTTCAAAAAGTTTAGGTCTTGAGTTTAACGCATCTGTCATAAATGAGGCACCATCTACATTTCTAAGAAGAGGGATCATTTCAACAAAAGCGTTATGCTCGTTATTTTTCTTATCTTTTATAAGAACTTCTAATGTAGATCGTCTTGTTGTGTCATAGATTGAGCAGCTTATGTAACAACGTGCAGGGCTACTATCTTCAGAAACATTTGTTGCATTTATATACTGACCATCGGCACCAAGTGTATTAGCAAATGGCTTATTTGAGTCAATTGTTACCCCTTTAAGAAAGCCATGATCTGGGCAATAGCTTGTCCTGTCATCACTTAATGGAAAGGAAAATCTTAACTCACGAAAAAACT
>NZ_JALKIM010000054.1 GCF_023050945.1 Anaerobiospirillum sp. NML120448
TTAAAGGCATTAACTAAAAGGTTTCGGCTCAATCGAGCTTTTCTTGAGTAGAAAGGCCAGCTATGGGAGCGTTGCTGAGCAGTAGCGATTGAGTTTGTTTTAACTTCGTAATGACCGAAGAAGAACCTTTGGCTCTTTGAGGCTCACGAATCTGAGTGGCTTCAACCATTCAGAACGGATAAGGAGTCTACTGCAAATTCTTTGTACACAAATTGACGTTTGGTCGGTCAGGGAGGCGTAAGCCGATTGTACCTGCTTGGCCAAAAAAAGGTTTGTGTTGGTCAAAGAAAGCTTAATGGCTTTGCTATTAAGTGCTTCAAGACTGGGGTTGTGGTGGCTTTTTAGTAGTTTGAAAAGTCCAAGCACATTAACCATAGTAACAGTATACATGGAGGTTTATCTTCCTGTGATACCGTAATTTTTCTTAGCTTGATGCTTTAAAGGCATTAACTAAAAGGTTTCGGCTCAATCGAGCTTTTCTTGAGTAGAAAGGCCAGCTATGGGAGCGTTGCTGAGCAGTAGCGATTGAGTTTGTTTTAACTTCGTAATGACCGAAGAAGAACCATTGGCTCTTTGAGGCTCACGAATCTGAGTGGCTTCAACCATTCAGAACGGATAAGGAGTCTACTGCAAATTCTTTGTACACAAATTGTCGTTTGGTCGGTCAGGGAGGCGTAAGTCGATTGTACCTGCTTGGCCAAAAAAGGTTTGTGTTGATCAAAGAAAGCTTAATGGCTTTGCTATTAAGTGCTTCAAGATTACGGCTGTGCTGGCTTTTTAGTATTTTGAAAACCAAGCACATTAACCACATTAACAGTATACATGTAGGTTTATCCTCCTGTGATACCGTAATTTTTCTTAGCTTGATGCTTTAAAGGCATTAACTAAAAGGTTTCGGCTCAATCGTGCCTTTCTTGAGTAGAAAGGCCAGCTATGGGAGCGTTGCTGAGCAGTAGCGATTGAGTTTGTTTTAACTTCGTAATGACCGAAGAAGAACCATTGGCTCTTTGAGGCTCACGAATCTGAGTGGCTTCAACCATTCAGAACGGATAAGGAGTCTACTGCAAATTCTTTGTACACAAATTGACGCTTGGTCGGTCAGGGAGGCGTAAGCCGATTGTACCTGCTTGGCCAAAAAAGGTTTGTGTTGGTCAAAGAAAGCTTAATGGCTATGTCATTAGGTGCTTCAAGATTGGGGTTGCGGTGGCTTTTTAGTAGTTAAAAAGCCAAATATAACAACCGTTTCAAAAGTATAAAGGTAAGTTTAACTTTCACCTTATTAAAGTATGTTTAGCTTAGTTAAATGCTTAAACGTACATTTTTCAAATTTGAGTTTAATTTGGTAATGGATTGGCTTATGAACATGATTTAAGAGTGTTCTGAAATTATGAGGCAAATATAGTATGAGAAATGTTTTAACTTGATTGATGGCTCAACAGCTTCTGTTTACCATGAAAAAAACCCAAGCAAAGTTTTAGCTTCGCTTGGGTTTGATTTTTTTAAGAAAAGTTATTTAAAACTATTACTTAACTAAGCTTAAAGCTGCATCATCAGCAACTAAAACTACATTAGGGTGTAATTGGAGTACAGATGCTGGAACTTCAGGAGTTACTGGGCCCCAGAAGGACTTGTAGATAGCCTCAGCCTTATCCTCGCCAGAGGCGATTAATAAAACTTGCTTAGCGTGCATAATGGAGCGAATGCCCATGGTATAAGCCTGACGAGGTACTTCATCAATGGAGGCAAAGAAGCGCTTGTTAGCCTCAATAGTGCTCTCAGTTAAGTCTACGCAGTGGGTGTTCTTCTCAAAAGCAGAACCAGGCTCGTTAAAGCCGATGTGACCATTGCGGCCAATACCTAATAATTGGATATCGATACCGCCTACGTCCTCAATAACCTTGTCATAGCGGGCGCACTCAGCAACAGCATCTGGGTTCTTGCCATCAGGAATATTGATGTTTTCAGGCTTAATGTTGATGTGGTCAAATAAGTTGTGATGCATGAAGTAAACGTAGCTTTGATCACTCTCCTTGCCTAAGCCACGGTACTCATCCAAGTTTACAGTCTTAACTTCAGAAAAGTCTAAGTCACCCTTGTTGTACCACTCGATTAATTGCTTGTAAGTACCGATTGGGCTAGAACCAGTTGCTAAACCTAAAACGCAATTTGGCTTGATAATAACCTGAGCAGAAATGATGTTAGCAGCTTTACGGCTTAACTCCTGATAGTTATTAGCACGGTAAATACGCATGTGTTTCTCCTACGAAAAAAGGCATAGGTGCGCTAGGTTTTAACCAGAGCTACTTAAAAATAAGCTTGGCTCCAATGGCGCATCATGAGGCATCTTACTTAGAGCAAGATGCTAAACAACAAAGATAAAAGCTGGCAATTTGGTAATAATAAAGTACCAAACTGCCCAGCCCAACAAAAACAAAACCTCAAGTGTTTAATAGGGAAGATATTAAACACATATGTAAGCCACTATCTCATAGAGGCTATATTTAGCGCTCAGTGGTTGATCACTTAAGGCGCTTAAATCCTAAAACTAGTCACGATCCATGTCACTTAAGGCAGGAGTTTCACTTTCTAAAAGCTCCTTACCAAAAGTTGGTTTACAAAAGTTAACTAAAGCTTTGCCTGTTTTATGTTTAATATCTACTGCGCTTTGTCCTAACAACTTGCAAAGTTCAGTAAAGATTAAATCAACAATGAAAAATACTGCGGTCTTTGAGTAAATTGAACCTGAGTCTAAGCAGGTTTCACGTACTGTATAAAGTAGTGTTTCATTGGCTAAAGAGCAAAGCTCTGATGACTCTTGAGCTGTAATAGCAATAACTTTGGCGTGTTCATTTTTGGCTAAAGAAATAGCTTGGATCACCTCAGGGGTGGTGCCAGAGTTAGAGAATGCTACTACCACATCTTTTTTAGTAAGCAATGAGCATAAAATGAGCATTTCATGAGTATCAGTTATAGCTCGAGCATCAATACCAATGCGATTAAACTTAAAGGCAGTATCTAATGCTACAAAGCCACTATTACCTTTACCTATAAATAGTACTCGTCTGGCTCCTGCTAAAAATTTGGTAATTTTGTTAAGGCTTTGGTGATCAACATTTTGGGCTGTTTGCATAATAGTTGATGACACCAGCTGTGAAAGCTTTGATGCAGTCTCAATAGAGCTTTCACTATAAGAGATATTTACTGGTATGAGGTGACCTAAATCTTTGCTAGGGCCAATTTCTTGGGCTAAAGCAATTTTAAAAGCTTGAAGGGACTCATAGCCAAATTTGCGAGCAAATCTAGTAACTGTAGCATGGGAAACACCACAGCTTTTAGCTATCTCAGAAATAGGGGCATTACAAACATCAAGGCCCTTTTCTTTAATATAGTGCCATAAAGCTAAGTCTGCTTTAGTCAGACTTTTTTGTGCTGCTTCTAGCTTTTCGAAAATACCCATAAGATGCCAACCCTTAAGTAAAACTCTTAATTGCAACAAAATTAAAAGATGTTACAAATTTTCATTAATTATATATCTTATTTGTGGAGAAATATTTCATATTTTTTAAGATTATTAAAAATTTGCTCTAGGTCACAATCTTTCGGTGTTTATGAATATTTATAAAATTCTGATATATATCGCACAATTAATCATACGAATAGTGCTAGTCAGTTGAATTATATAGAGGAGTACACCCTCATATTGTTGGTATTACGCCTTTAGCAGCATTTTTTAACAATGTTTCTTTGTTTCCTTAGATATTTACCATAAATAAGCTGTTTAAGCAGCTAGAGCTTAAGATTAAAGTAGTAGTGACATTAATTTGCTTAATATAGTGGTTAAGTTTGGATCCAAGCTTCCATATAGCGTGTAGTGATTTTCTAACTTGCTACTAACCTTATTAGGAAGTAACAAGAGCTTTGTTAGCTCAGGCAATAGGTGTTAGTTAGGCGGTAAATACTGACAAAACCATTGGTGTTATTGGTGCTATTGGCAGGGCCTGATGTTTAATGTTTCGGGTGATTTGCATAATGCTATGACAAGCAAAGAAAGTTTTTGAGAGGTTTGGCAGATTAATAAACGTAAATGTAGAGCAATATAGGACAGATATTTTCAGTACTTTTATAGGCTTTATTTAGAAGTAATTTTCGGCAAAACACTTAACTGGTCGACCAGTGTTAGTTGTAAATAATACTTCTATGGCGTGCATTAGTAAGCCAAATGTGCGTCTCATATCCAGTTTTGTTGATAAATTTAAAGCTGCGTCACAATTTTTGAATTTTTGAGCTAGAAAAGGAAAAAATCTTATCTTGCATACTAGTATGCAATAGCGGAATAACCTATACTAGTAAACATACAAGGTACAGAGCTTAAATAAGACATAACAATAAGCTTGTTACTTTGCTCTTAGTGATTATTTAGTAGTTGATGTTGACATTGCTCAAGCTCAAGCAGCTTTGCTTAATTGAGCTTTGCTAAAGTGGAGATACCGTCATATGATGCACATGACTATGCGCTGGTTTGGCCCAGAGCAGGATAGCATTTCTTTAGAGAAGATTCGTCAGATTCCTGGTATGGAAGGCGTTATTACAGCCCTTCATGAGATCCCAGCTGGTGTAGCTTGGACTCAAGAGCAAGTTGCTGAGCGTAAGGCAATTGTTGAGAAGGCTGGTCTTAAGCTCTTAGGTATTGAAAGCATTAATGTTCACGAGGACATCAAGTACGGTGCTGCTACTCGTGACGAGTTAATTGAAAACTACATTAAGTCATTAGAGGCTTGTGGTAAGAACGATATTCACTTAGTTTGCTACAACTTCATGCCTGTTTTTGACTGGACTCGTACTGATTTAGCTCAGCCTTTAGGTGATGGCTCTACTGCTTTAGCTTATGACGGTAAAGTAATTGAAGGCTTAAGCGCTGAGGAAATGTTTGAGCGTATTGCCAACAACTCCAATGGCTTTGAAATGCCTGGTTGGGAGCTCAATCGTAAGGATGAAATCACTGCCCAGATTAACAAGTTTAAGGGCATGACTGGTGATGAGTTACGTGCCAACTATAAGTACTTCTTAGATGCAATTATGCCAACTTGTGAGAAGTACAACATTAAGATGGGCGTTCACCCAGATGATCCAGCATACGATTTATTTGGTATTCCACGTATTACCAAGTGCCGTGAGGATTTATTAAAGATCGCTGCTTTACATGACAGCCCATTACATGGCTTCACCTTATGTACTGGTTCTTTAGGCTCCAACCCAGGCAACGATATTCCAAGCATTATTCGTGATCCAATTATTTCCAAGCGTATTCACTTTGCTCACGTACGTAATGTATTACACACTGGTGATCACCAGTTCCACGAGAGCTCCCACGTATCATGCACTGGTAGCTTAGACCTTTATGAAATTATCAAGGCCTTAGTTGAAGTTGGCTTTAACGGTGTAATCCGTCCTGATCATGGCCGTGAGATCTGGGGTGAAATTGCACGCCCTGGTTATGGCTTATACGACCGTGCATTAGGTTCTAACTACTTAATCGGTCTTGAGGAAGCTATCCGCAAGAGCAAGGGTATGCCATATCCTGATAACATCAACTCAATTACTGCTCCTTGGAAGTAAGAGTTTTAACTTAAATTCTTATTGTTAGGAAAAATTAGATAGCTGCTTTTTTAATTTGCTTAAAGAGGTAGCTATCTTTTTAACGATTGAGCCAAGATTTTTGTTAAATAGTGTGTTTTTGAGGATTGTTTAATTATGAAGGTTACTTTAGAAGGCATTAAAGACGTTGCAGCTTTTGAACAAGCTAAAGTTGAATTACCTAAGTATGACGTAGCTAAGGTTCAAGCTCATAGCAAAGAGAGCCCTGTATGGCTTCACTTTGGCGCAGGTAACATTTTCCGTGGTTTTGTTGCTTCTTTACAGCAAGATCTTTTAAATAAAGGCCTTCAGACCTCTGGTATTCAAACTTTGTCAGTTTATGATGGTGCTATCATTGATGACGTATTTACTCCTCATGATAAGCTCACTATGGAGGTCACCTTACTTCCTGATACCAATGTAGAATTACGTGTTATTGGTTCAGTAGTACATGGTTACAAACTTAATGGCTCAGCACCTTCTGATGAGCAAGAGGTTAAGTCATTAATTACCAAGGATTCTTTACAATTAGTTTCTTATACCATTACAGAAAAGGGCTATGCTATTCGTGGTATTGACGGCCAATATCAGCCTCAAATCGTAAAGGATATCGAGGCAGGTCCTGCTAAGGTTGGTCACGCCATGTCTTGGACTGCTGCTTTATTATTAGAGCGTTATAAGGCTGGTGCTTTACCTATTGCCATGGTTTCCATGGATAACTGCTCTCACAATGGTGATAAGCTTAAGGCCGCAGTAGTAGAAATTGCTAAGGCATGGGAGCAAAAGGGCTTTGTTGATGCAGGCTTCATTGCTTACTTAGAGGATGAGTCTAAGGTAGCTTTCCCGTGGACTATGATTGATAAGATCACTCCACGTCCAGATGATTCTATTGCTAAGCTCTTAAAGGATCGTGGCATTGAGGACATGGATCCTATTAAGACTGCTCGTGGCTCCTTTATTGCTCCATTCGTTAATGCTGAAAAGCCACAGTACTTAATCGTTGAAGACAAGTTCCCTAATGGCCGCCCTCCCCTTGAGCAGGCTGGCGTACTCTTTACTGATGGCGCTGGTGTAGATTTATGTGAGCGCATGAAGGTTACAACTTGCTTAAATCCATTACACACTGCTTTAGCTGTTTATGGCTGTATTTTAGGCTACGATCGTATTGCTGCTGAGATGGATGATGCTCAGTTAGTTGCCTTAGTTAAGAAGCTTGGTTATGACGAGGGCTTAAAGGTAGTAGACGATCCTAAGATTTTAAACCCACGTGATTTCTTAACCGAGGTTATTGAGCAGCGTTTAACTAACAAGTGCTTACCTGACTCTCCTCAGCGTATTGCTACTGATACCTCACAGAAGGTTACTGTACGTTTTGGCGAAACCTTAAAGAATTATCACAAGAAAGGTTTAGATGCTACCTCCTTAGTTGCATTACCTTTAGCTATTGCTGGCTGGTTACGCTATTTATTAGCTATTAATGACGAAGGCTGTGCTTTTGAGCTCTCTGATGATCCTTTAATTCCTGATTTAAAGGCTAAGATGGCTGGTATTGAGTTTGGTAAGACTGAAACTGTAGGCGATAAGCTCAAGCCAATTTTAAGTAATGCCTCTTTATTTGGTGTTGACCTTTATGAAATTGGTCTTGGCACTAAGGTTGAGGACTTATTTAAAGAAATGATGGTAGGCCCTAAGGCTGTACGTAACACCTTAGTTAAGTATTTAGGATAAAAATCTAAATCCAATTAGTCTTTTATGATTTCTAAAGACTAAACATCAAACATCAACAAAAACATTATCTAAGCCATAAGAGCTGTTTTTTAACCAAAGCATCTCTTATGGCTTTTTAATTTTGTTCTGCCAAGATTTTATCTCCCACCACAGCTTTTTCTCCTAGCTCTTTAGCTATTAGTCCTTGAGCAGAGATGGGCATTAGCTTAATTAAAGCTCCTCAGACATACCATTTCCTTAAGGTAATTTTAGCTAAGCCAAGCTTTACATCATTCTTGCTCCACTTTGAAATTAGCACAATATAAACAAAGTCAATGGAAGGCTGGATAAAGCATTGCTTCTATTAAATTAATCTTATGGCAGTCAACCATGTCGCTCTCTGTCGATTGCTGGTGCATGGGTACTGACCAACTCCCATGCGTAAGCCCATAGGGTTCCAGCGTATCAAGGTTAACCTATTTTCGTCACAGGCTAATAAAGCGCAACATAATGCACGTCTTAAAGTTTGGCAATAGCAAGACATAAAGCATGGCATGATGCTTGGCAAGAAGCGCAGCTAAAAGCATAGCCATAGCTAAAAAGATAGGGGGATGAATAATGGTAGATGGCAAGAAAATACGGAAATTGAAGTTCTGTTAGCTTGTATGAGGTAGAGCAGGTAGGGGCGTAGTAGCTGTAGTGGTCTTAGGCAAATTTATAAAGATGGTTTGATGGAAATTTTAGAAAATTAACCGTGCCCTTATTTTTTTTGCAACGTTAATTATGAGTGACTCAAACTAAAATGGCCCCGAAAATGGGGCCATTTGGTAACAACAGCTCTATAAGAGTGCTGTGAAAAACTTAAGATTACAAGGTTCGAAGTTAATTGAACCTGCTTATTTAGAGGGCTAGTTGCTTATTTTTTACCCTCAGGCATCTTACCGCCATTGGTGTAGTAGGCCCATGGAATAGCTTTTGCGCCTAAGACCTTGTAGTAAAGACCTGGAGACCATTTCTTAAAGACAGGCAAGGTATAGAAGGTGTTAGCTCTTTGGTTGAGCTTGGCTAACATCTCAGGGCTTGGTCTAGTAATAGTCAATCCAGCAGCCTGCATCTCTTTTAAGATGGTATATTCATTGGCCTCTTGTACTACATTGTAAAACTTAGCAGCACGATTACAGCTATCGGTTAGCATTTGCTGTTGAGCTGAGGTAAGACTATCCCAATACTTGGCACCAATAACCATGTTATTAATACTGTAGACATGGCTTGTTAGTAACAAGTATTTAGCATCATTATAGAGACCCATAGTGTAAATACGGGCAGTAGTTAAATCAGCTGCGTCAATTTCCTTATTGGCAAACGCTCTTTTGAGCTGAGAGTTGGGAATTGCAACAGGGGTGGCGCCGAAAACCTTCCAAGTATTATTTTGGATATCATTATTTGGCACACGTATTCTTAAAGAATCTAATTCTTTAAATTGAGTAATTGGTCGTGAGGATAATAGGTAGCGAATACTATTATTCCAAAGAGTAGAGATAATATGAATGCCATGCTTGCTATGTAGCTCTTGGTTTTCCTTCTCAAACCACTTACTCTTAGAAAGGTGATAGGCCTCATCCCAATTCTTAAAAAGATAAGGGCCAGAGCAAATACCTAGATCATAAGAACCTAAAGCATAAAAATCAGCAGCCAAAGCTGGAGAAACAATATTTTCGCCTGACTTAATTCTTTGTAGCAAATCCTGCTTGTCGCCTAAACTATCATCAGGGAAAAGCTCTAAGTCCATAGAACCATTAGAAATATTTCTTAGTTCTTCTTGCCAGCGTCGCATGCCTAAATCAAAGGAGCCGTTTTTTGCGTACTCATATCCTACTTTAATGACAACTTTATTAGCACTATTAGTAAAAGTTGCACTAGTAGTATCAGTAGTAGCTACGGTAGCCTGGTTATCATTACCGCAAGCACTTAAAGTGAAGAGCAAACATGAGCACCCTAAAACACTAATTAGGCTTTTAAATAGAGCCTTTTTTTTGCCTTTGGCAAAAATATTTTTCATAAAACAATTCCTCAAGTATCATCCCCACCTCGAAAACTTATCAACACACAACAATATTTTCACGGCTCTAAGCTTCATTGCAAAATGAGGTAGAGGAGATTTAATCAATCCAAAAGATATAAGAGAAAAATATCAATAAATTATCCAGTAGGAGATATTTTTCTTAATGTGCTCCCTGTTTGCTTTTTTAGTGGCGTGTAGACTTTAAGTCTGCTTAGTAATCACAAGATTAATAGGGTATGGGCCAATTAAAATAAATGACTGCTAGTTGTTAGTAGAGCAAAACTTATTTCAAAGTAAATAAGCTGGTAAGTTGGGTAAACCAATCTTATCTTAAGAAAGTGCTAAGCCACACTCACAAAAAAATATAGTCAACATATAAGCTTATAAAGTATTGAAAAAACTTTTCAGCTACTAGATATTTTCTTAATCTGAAAAATATTGTCAATAACGGTAGGATTGATCGTGCTCACAAAGTTGCAAAGCTTTTAGTAGTAGTTGGTTGTGAACTTGATAGATATAGCATTTGTCAGCTAATTCATATTAAGTTTTTTAAAGCTTACAAATTTATGCACGAACAGATTCTCATTAATTATTCATTGATAGCCCATTTAGGTGCCCCAGAGGCTAAACACAACATATCAAGCAAGCAATCAATCAATCAAGTAATAAAGCAATCAAGCAATAAAGTACGTCATACCCTAAACAGTCACACATCTGTGCTCAGCTAAGCTACAGCTTAGCAGAGCTCCGCTGCGCTCCACAACATGCTAAAGCTCACAATACCATAGAAGCTTAAGCCAAGATAAAGAGCAAAAGATTGAGTCCTAATACCAAATACACCTTAGAACAGGAGCTTGGGCAAAGCATAAACAAGTTCATACTAGCAGTACACTCATTGCAAGTAGTGTCATGCTGTTAAGGGTGATGGCTATGGGTAACTTCAAAGTGAGCTTATCAAGGCTATAACTTAATCTGATGACCTGCAAAATAAGAGTATTTGTCGGTAAAGAAAGGTGATGGTTATGCTCTTTTGGGGTAACTTACACCTTGTATGTAAATTTTTTCTTGTTTACTGACATTTGTACCATTTTTAAAGGTATTTCTGATAACTATATTGCTATAATCACGGGCACTTACAAAATAAACTTGTTTAAAAGCTTATTTATAAGCTCTTTTATTAATTGACCATATAGGCTCAAATAGAATTTACCTGCTTTGAAAAGTTTACTTAAGCTACGCTTAAAGCTAAGAATAGAGTAGAGTAACTAAGCTCACGATGATGAGGCAAATTCTATTTGAGTCCCTATGGACATGATTAAAGCTGTCTAGCTCGACTAAATGAAAGACATTAGCTAGTGCAGCTTATTTTTTTAGTATTAGGTTTTTTCTATGCGCATTAAATTTTCTCGTACTTATTTAGCTCTTGTTTTAGCTTTAGGTTGCACCTCTAGTGCATTAGCTAACAACTATTTTTTAAAGCTAGACACTCAGCTAACTAATGAGGCTGATATCAAGGGTACTAATAGCAATGTGCAAAACTCTAGTTTCGGCTTTATTTTGGGCGGCTCTTACAACGACATTGATTATTCAGTAGAGTATAAGCGCTCTGAGTATGACTTTTCTGGTTCTTATGAGCCATTTGATGCTTTAAATAAGATTGCTTTTGATTTTAGCCAGGATTTATCTTTAAGCTCCCATCTTCAGCTTTACTATGGTCTTAATTTAGGTGCATTATTTGAGAGCTCTTTAGCTTTATCAGACAGCTACTCTATCAGCCCTCGTGCAGCTTTAGGCTGGAATTTCTATCGCAATATGACAGCTTATTTAGGTGCTTATGCCAACTTAAATGCTGCCGATAATGTGTTCTTACCTATTGTTGGTTTAAAGATTGGTAATAATAGTGATATGGGTTGGACTGGCTCTATTGCTTATCCTGAGACCAAGTTGCAATATCGCTTTAACCGCTCTTTATCTGCTGATATCACCTATTTAACCGTACGTGATACTTATTACATCGACTCTTCCTATGGCGATGCTTATTTTAGAGAGGAGTCACAAGGTGCAAGCATTGGTGCTACTTACAACTTCACTCCTAAGATGCATTTATCAGGCGGTGTCTTTGGCTATTTTGACCGTGAGCTCAAGTTCTACAATGGCTCAGGTGATGAAATCGGCACTTTAGATGTTGATAACAATGTAGGCGCATACGCTCGCTTTACTTTTGCTTTCTAATTTCAAGTTTAAAACCATTGACTCTAATACTTAATCAGGCACTGATAATTTCCTATGCACTATCTTTGTCTGATGATTATTAGAGTTTGCATACAGACGCTAATGCCGCTCTTCTGCACAAAGAGCGGCATTTTTTCACCTTCATTACCAAACTCCTCCAAAGCCATTCTTAGCACAAATACAAAAAAAACAACACACTAAAGCTCTCAGAGCAAAGTATTTGTTTCTCAGTTTGTAATGCCCCTCTTGCAAGCTTGCAAGCCTGCCGCTTGCTAACCTGACACTTGCTGCTTGCGCTCTTGCCAGCCTCACGTTTGCTTTTTTGGTATCCTGTCCTTGCTCTCGTAGATTGCATCATTAATCTTAAATCTTATTTTTCATAATATAGCACTGTGCTACCCCAGTCTTAGACGTATCTTGCTTGGATAGGCTAGTGGTTAAATTGAAAACCCATTACATACTAACGAACCAAAGTGGCACCTTAATTTGCTAATTGTCTTGTGCTTTTCCACAATTTTACTGACTGAGTAGGTTAGTGCTATTTGTGCAATGAGATTTCAATTTAACCACTAGGTCTTACTGCTACTACTACTAAAAGCTATTAATGGCAGGCTCTTTGCCGTGAATGTTGTCAGTAAAGTCTGCGCTTTAATTTGCAAAAGGCGCTTTTTAATAGTAGTAGGGCCATTAAATATGGGGTGTTTAAGCTATTGCTGCTAGCATGATACACTTGCTTAAGCTTTAGTGTAGAGCATGAGACTGCGCTGCACAGCATTGCGCCGCACTGCGCTGCTTAGCAGGCGGCGGCTCTGTGTCTTGCTGCTGTGCCAAGCTGCGGCTGTGTTGAGCGGCAGGGGCTGAGCTGAACAGGGCGGCGGTGCTAGGCAAAAGTTTAGTTTAGTGTGATAGGGAGTTAAGAGCCTTATATGAGTAAGTATAAGCATATATTGTTAGATGTGGACGGGACTTTGATTGATACTTATCAGGCCAATGTGTCCAGTCTAAAAGAGATACTTGAGCGCTATATGCCTGGGCATAACTGCACTGAGCAAGATTATGCTGATATTTTTGGTATTCCTGAAAGGGATGGCCTTAGAATGCTTAAAGCTCCTGAGGAACAAATTGAGCGTATGGTTGAGGACTGGGTTGCGCTGGTTCGTACTAAAAGTAATTTATTTTGTCTTTATGATGGCGTGATTGAATTATTAGAGCGCCTAAAAGAGCAGGGCTATCATAGCTATTTGGTGACCTCTAGAACAAGAGGTGTATCTCAAGGTGGCCCTTTAGGTAGTTGGGAACCTGAGCCTCTTAGAGCTTACGTAGGCGGTGCTATTTGTGCTAATGATGTAAAAAGACCAAAGCCTGCTCCTGACTCTATTTTGTTGTATATGGATAAAACAGGGGCTAAAAAAGAAGAAATACTCTTTGTTGGTGATACTCACACTGACTTGCAATGTGCTCAGAGTGCAGGGGTTGATTTTGGCTTGGCCTTATGGGGATATTGTGGCAAGCAACAGCTTGAGTGCCAACACTATTTTAAGCACCCTAACGATATCTTAGCTTTGCTCCAGGGATAAAAGAGCTTGTAAATAATAAAAAATGCCGCTAATAAAGCGGCATTTTTATGAGCTCAACTTGGGTATGTGTTAGCTTAATTGAGCTCTAATTTAAGTAATCTTGATAGATTAGGCATCCATTGGTGCGCCTTCAATCTCTTTCTTACCAAACTTTAAGAAAGCAAGTAAGATAGCAACAGCACCAACTAAGCCAATGATCTGGGAGATAAAGATATCCATACCGAAGCCCATGTTTGGCTCATAGAGGATGTATGTGATACATGCTGCGGTGATGAATACACCAGGGAGTGTACATACCCAGTGGAACTTATCACGACGGTATAAGTAAGCAGCAGCAGTCCAAAGCATAATGGCAGCTAAGGTCTGGTTGGACCAACCGAAGTATCTCCAAATGATGTTAAAGTCAATGAAGGATAAGGCAACGCCAAGAGCAAATACTGGAAGAGCAATGTATAAGCGCTTTAACTTATTAGTCTGATCAAGGTTAAATACTTCAGCAATAGTTAAACGAGCAGCACGGAAAGCAGTGTCACCAGAGGTAATTGGTAATACGATAACACCTAAGATAGCTAATAAGCCACCAAAGCCACCCATAAGAGCGCGTGAAGAATCGTAAACAACAGCAGAGGCAGTGCCAGCATTAATAGTGGAGTTTAAGGTCTCTGGATCTTGGTAGAAGGTCATACCAACGGTACACCATACTAAGCCAATGAAGCCCTCTGCAATCATACCACCGTAGAATACCATGCGGCCTTCGCTCTCGTTTTCAATACAACGAGCCATTAAAGGAGACTGGGTAGCATGGAAGCCTGATAATGCACCACAAGCAATAGTGATGAACATAAGAGGCCATAATGGTAAATCCTGTGGATGAGGGTTTACGCCCCATTCTGCCCAAGAATAGAACTGCTCAGGCATCTTAATGAACATAGCAGCAGTAATACCAACAGCCATGATAATTAAGAGTGCGCCGAAGATTGGGTAGATACGACCGATTAGCTTATCAATTGGTACTAAAGTAGCAATGAAGTAGTAAATAAAGATTACAGCTAACCAGAAGAAGAAGTCTAATGATTCAGGAGTGAGCTTTGCCAAGAGGTTAGCAGGAGCAGTAGCGAATACAACACCTACTAAGAGCAATAGAATTACAGCAAAGGCACGCATAATCTGCTTGAAAATTTTACCTAAGTTGTAACCTACGATCTGAGGTACGTTAGCGCCTTGGTAACGAACAGAAAGCATACCGCCATAGTAGTCGTGTACAGCACCAGCAAAAATAGAACCAATAACGATCCAAATTAAAGCTTGAGGGCCATATAAAGCACCCATGATAGGGCCGAATACTGGGCCTACGCCTGCAATATTAAGTAATTGAATTAACCAAAGCTTCCATTTAGGCATAGTAACGTAGTCTACGCCATCATATTTGGTAACAGCTGGGGTCTTGCGATTTGGGTCTGGAGCAAAGATTTTCTCAACAATCTTGCCGTAAATAAAGTAACCAACAATCAGGGCGATTGTTGCGATAATGAACCACATATACCTTGGCATTTGTGACTCCTTAATTAATCAACATCAACAAAAACACACAATCTTAGTCCTAGAGCAGAAAAAGACCCGAGAGAGCTAACCTTTAACCTAGTGCACAACAGCTGTGCTATATCAGGACTAGAGAACTGTAGGGCAATACAGCCAGCCAAATGTTTGCATATTCAAGAGCTCACGCCCAAGAAGTTTAAGTTGCGTAGTTCTAAACTTCCTTTACAAATCTGCAAGCGTTTGTCTGTATGTAAAGTGAGCTCATTTTAAACGCTAAGCTCTATATAGCTAAATTTTTTCATTAAAAGTGGGCGCTAGCTCTCAACAAAAAAATAAATATTTGAGACAGATCGGATTTTAAGTTTTGCTAAGCTCTTTAATTAATAAGGCTTATGAATGGCCCTTTTAACTAATTACAACATTACCTTAAGTAAGTAATGGAACATCTTTGGTGCAGATCTCTCAACACGCACAATTTTGGTTTAAAAGCTTAAAACATCTAAACTCCGTGCACGTGTTCAAGCCAAACTCTTAGCAAAAAACATCAAAGAAAATAAGCACCAGGTGCCCTATCAGGTAGAGATTGTGGTGATTTCTGTACATTGCTGCATTAACAATGCAAATGATTGCACTAAAGTATAGAGGCTATCTTTGTAAAAAGCTCTTTCTATCTAGAGTGGCATCTATAGTAGAGACCTTAAAGTAAGTTAAACAGGCTATTAATGGGGCGCTTCCATTTGATGCAAATAATGGTCAGGCTTTAAAAAAATGTTGAATTGCAGCTTGAGTAAGTGTAGACTAACTAACATTAAACGAATACATTTCGTCCTTTAAGTTGTCTTTAGCTAACTCAAGTTAGCTAAAACTTTAAAGAGATAGTTTGACTATCAAAGCAACTTTCATTTAGTTGTTAGAAGACAATGGCCTGACATATATTAAGTTTTAGCTTAAGTTTGTTCAGCTAAGAAGTTTTTAGAATTTAGTTTTGCCTTGCTTTTACAAAGCTGGTAAAAGTACAAGAATTTATTATGAGTAAGACATTAGACACTTTAACAGTTGGACAGTCAGGCACAGTAGTGGCTGTTAATGGTCACAACACCTCTTTACGTCGTCGTTTATTAGATATGGGCCTTACCCCAAATACTCAGGTTGAAGTAATGCGCTTTGCTCCACTGGGCGATCCTATGGAGCTTAATGTTAGAGGTTATGCTTTAACTATACGCAAAGAAGACGCTAAATTAATTGAGATTGCCTAAGGATAGGAGCTATTCAAATGAGCAAGACCATTGCTTTAATTGGTAACCAAAACTGTGGCAAGACCACCTTGTTTAACTGCATTACTGGTTCTAATCAATATGTTGGCAACTGGCCAGGCGTTACTTTAGATAAAGTAACTGGCTTTGTGGCCTCTCATAATTATAAGGTTACTGACTTACCAGGTCTTTATTCTTTATCACCATATTCTCCAGAAGAGCGTGTATCTCGTGATTACTTATTAAGTGGTGACTACGATGTGATTGTAAACATTGTAGATGCTACCCACATAGAGCGCTCTTTATCTTTAACTTGTGAAATTCTTTCATTTAAGCGTCCTATGGTTATAGTGCTTAATATGATGGATTTAGCTCAAAAAGAGCAAACTTCAATTGATATTGATAAGCTTTCAAAAAGCTTTGGCGTTCCAGTAGTTGCTATTTCTGCTGCTAAAAAAGAGGGTATTGATGAGCTCTTTAAGGCTGTAGATCAAGCTTGTGTAGCTACTTGTTCTGTTCTTGATGAAAAGCTTGCTTCTGGTTTAAACAATGTAGCTAACTTAATCACTGATCATGAGTTTGAAGGTTCTCGTAACTTTATTGCCTTATCTTTACTACAGCATGACCACGCCTTTATGGATGAGTATGCTCATAACGAGAAGGTCTTAACTCAAGTTAATAAAGAAATTTTAGAGCTAGAAAAGGCATACTCTACTGATGTAGAGAGCTTGGCAGCACAGGAGCGTTATGCTTTTATCGATGGTGTAATTGCCAGGGCTGTTACTAAGGGTAAGGGTCGTAATAACAATCTTTCTAAGCGTATTGATGATATTGTTACTAATCGTTTCTTAGCTCTACCTATCTTTGCCTTTATTGTTTACATGGTTTACTTCTTAGCTGTAAGCACTATTGGTACTATGGGTACTGACTATGCTAATGATGTGCTCTTTGGAGAGTATGCTACTAATGGCGCTACCGCTTTATTAGAGAGTGTCAACGCTCCACAGTGGCTTTCAGGCTTAGTGGTCGATGGTATTATTGGCGGTGTGGGGGCTGTTTTAGGCTTCGTGCCTCAAATGATTGTGCTCTTTATGCTCTTATCATTGCTTGAGCAAAGTGGTTATATGACCCGTGTTGCTTTTGTGCTTGATCGCATCTTCCGTCATTTTGGTTTATCTGGTCTCTGCTTCATTCCTATGGTAGTAGCATCAGGTTGTGGTGTGCCAGCTATTATGGCAACTAACAACATTGATAATATCAATGAGAAGCGTATTACTATTATTACCACCACCTTTGTTCCTTGCTCTGCCAAGCTTCCAATCTTAGCTATGATTGCAGCTGCCTTCTTCCCTGAGTCTACTATTGTGGCTCCAGCAGTTTATTTCTTAGCTATTTTTGCTATTGGCTTTACTGCCTTTATCTTGAAAAAGGATGCTACCTTCAAAGAGGATGTTTCTCCTTTCGTATTAGAAATGCCTAATTACAATATGCCTAAGTTACGTAATGTTTTACGTTCAACTTATCAGCGCTGCCGCTCTTTTGTTATCAAGGCTGGTACTGTAATTTTTGCCACCGTAGTAGTAGTTTGGTTCTTATCAAACTTTAACTTTACCTCAGATGGCTTTGGCATGGTTGAGGTTAATAATTCTTTATTAGCTGTTATTGGTAGTGCTATTGCCTTTATCTTTATTCCTTTAGGCTTTGCTTCTTGGGAGGCTTCAGTATCAATTATTACTGGCTTATTAGCAAAGGAAAATGTAGTAGGTACTTTAGCTGTGCTCTTAGGTTTAGGTGAGGTTGCTGAGGATGATGCTTCTTTAAGTGCAGCTTTACATGGTGAGTTTACAACTTCAGCTGCTGCCATGTCTTTCTTAGCCTTTAACTTGTTCTCTACTCCATGTATTGCAGCTTTAGGTGCAATGAAGCGTCAGCTTAACAATACTCGCTTATTTACCTTTGCTGTAGTTTACATGTTAGCTTTCTCCTACTCCTTAGCTATGATTATTTATGCTTTAGGTGGTTTTATAGTAGGTGAAGTTCCTTTTGGAGCCACTACTGTGGTTGCTATCGTGCTCTTAGCTATTGGCATCTACTTAGTAGTTCGTCCAGAGCGCAAAGGCCCAAGCTTACATATCCCTGTAAAGCAAATCTAATTACCAATTAACTAGATTCAAGGCCAAGAATTGCTTTAAATTCTTGGCCATTTTTTTTGATATCTGCTGACCATGTTGTACAATTGATTCTTGTTTTTTTAGACTATCTTGGTCAGAATAGAAGAAATTTTTTTTCTGGAGTTAAATACACATGTTCAATATGGGCAACATGATGAAGCAGGCTCAAATGCTTCAAGAGCGTATGGCTAAAGTTCAAGAGGAAATTGCTACTCTTGAGTGCACTGGTGAGGCTGGTGCTGGTTTAGTTAAGGTTACTGTTAATGGCAAGCACGAAGTACGTCGTGTTTCTATTGACGATAGCTTACTAAGCGATGACAAGGAAATGCTTGAGGATTTAATTGCAGCTGCTTGCAATGATGCCAATCGTCGTGTAGAAGAGCAAAGCAAGGCTAAGATGGCCGAAGTAACTGCTGGTCTTCCATTACCACCAGGCATGAAGCTTCCTTTCTAAAGTATTGAGCTTTAGCAAAATTATCTTGCTTACAAACCCAGTTTACTTGGTCTTTGACCTTGAGACTGGGTTTAATTATTTTAGCGCCGCCAAACTTGCACCTGATGCCAAGCTTGCGCTTGTCGTCAAGCTGCAAGCTTGCAGCTCCCAGCTTACCGCCAGATAGCAGCCGCTGGCCGCTGGATAGCAGCAAGCTTTCAGCTTCCACATCTTGCAGCTGTTAGTTTTAGTCTTGAGGTGTTGCTCAAATTATTCGGTCGCTAATTATGGTTAAAAATAAAAGCTTAAAAGGGACTATACTATCGTGCCTGTGGTCATGGCAGCTAAGGGCAGGTCAGGGCTGCAACAATATTTCCCTGTTCATTAAAGCGCAATAGTCAGGACAAAAAGCTCTCAAGCTTATACTAAAATACATGTGCGATTCATCCTGAGCCTAGCATTAGTTTAGGTGAGGGTATTCTAGCTAAGGACTGATAAGAATATGTCATCTTCTGCTCAACTTGATAAATTAATTAGAGCTTTACAAGTTCAACCTGGAGTAGGTACCCGATCTGCTACACGTATTGCCTATCATTTATTGGATAGAAGACGCTCAGATGCTATTGAGCTTGGACATGTCTTAATCGAAGCTATGAATAATATTAGACAATGTACCTGTTGTCGCAATTACTCTGACTCTGATTTATGTAAGATTTGTGCTAATCAAGAGCGTCATAACACTAGATCTCTATGCATTGTAGAAAGCCCTTCTGATGTTGAGGCTATTGAAAATAGTAATAACTTTTTTGGACTTTACTTTGTACTGCATGGACACTTGTCCCCAATTGATGGTATTGGTGCTAAGGAATTAGGTCTACCATTATTAGACTCATTATTAGCCACCAATAAATTTGATGAAATTATCTTAGCTACTAATCCTACTATTGAGGGTGATGCTACTGCCTCTTTTATAGCCTCACTAGCCCAAAGACACAATATTAAGCACATTTCAAAGATTGCCTCAGGCGTACCTTTAGGTGGTGACTTAGACTCAGTAGATCAAAAGACTTTAGCTAGCTCCTTCATGAACCGTCGCCCATTTTCCTAGGCACTAATTTTTCACATCAAGCAAGCAAACACATTTGCTTGCTTGCCTGATTGCCCTCCATTTTCAATCAAGTACAGCCGCTGATCGCAAGTCGATGGCTGGTGGTCTCTGTCTGCTAGTCGCTTGATGCTGACTGCTGGCAGCTATTACTGGATTTCAAAAGTTCGTCACCCCCTTAAAGGCTACTTAAAGCTAGTAAATTCGAGGTTTTGGTGCTTTAAAACAGGTGGCGAAACTTTTGAAAACTAGTACTAGCCTCTGGCCATCTTTAGCACCATCTAACAACTTACCCAAAATTCCACACAGGCGCTAGGGCAGGTTAGCTTTCTACTTAACCTCCTAAAGGCCTAACCTTTTTGTCATCCTATATTTATTGCTCTTTGGCCAAGCTTATGGCTTGCTTATCAAGGGTGATAGCAGATGCTAAAGCCTGGGCCAAATATAGGTCATTCTTGGATTGTCATAATAGGCAAAGAGCTACTAACGACAGAGCAAGAGGCAAATATCAAGAAAGTAAGTAAGCATGCATGCATGCAACAAGAGCTGTCTTGGCGATAGCTTTTGCATGGACAGAACATAATCTTAAGGCTGTAAAAGTAGGGGTAAAGTTTACATAAGGCAAAGCCTAAATAGGGGATAGGGCTTGGGGTTTAGTAGTGGATTTGCTAAAAAGTTTGCCTCTAGGACTTGAAATGTATTTTAGCTGACCCCATCTACAATACAGGTTGCAATAATATGTTGTTTAATTAAGGCTTCTGCTAGCTAATCGCGTGAGCACCTTGATAAAAAGCTCTACTGTAGTAACAAGGCTAACTTTAGATGCTCAGGACGATTAGCCAGCCTAGCAATTGTAGCCTAGCGCCAAACGCCTTGGAGTAATCCTTGGTGTTGAGACAAGATTAAGATAGGCCTGCACTTAAATTTCATGCAAGTGAAGTTTTAGGGGCGGCAGTTCTCTTCTGGAGTTTTATAAAATGTCAGCTACTGTACACGGTTTTCAAACTGAAGTTACCAAGCTTTTAAATTTATTGGCACACTCTTTATACTCCAATAAAGAAGTGTTCTTACGTGAGCTTATTTCTAACGCTTCTGATGCTATTGATAAGTTACACTTCTTATCTTTAACTAATCCTGATTTAATCAAGGATGATCCACAGTTTAAGATCCGTGTTCGTGCAGATAAAGATACCAATACTTTAACCATTCAAGATAATGGTTTAGGTATGACCTTAGCAGAGGCTAATGCTAATTTAGGTACTATTGCAAAGTCTGGTACTGAGGAATTTGTTAAGAACTTATCTGGTGATCAGGCTAAGGACTCTCAGCTTATTGGTCAGTTCGGTGTAGGCTTCTACTCCTCATTCATCGTAGCCGATCAAGTTACTGTTATTTCCCGCTCTGCTACTGCTAGCGCTGAAGAGGGTGTACGCTGGAGCTCTACTGGTAATGGTACTTTCGAGTCTGAGAATACTACTGTTGCTGAGCGTGGTACTAAGATCATTTTACACATCAAGGATGATTGCAAAGATTTCTTAGATACTTGGACTTTACGTCAGGCTATCAACAAGTATTCTGACCACATTTCAACCCCTGTTGAGCTTTATGATGTGGTTTATGAAGAAGATGAGAAGGCCGAAGGCCAAGAGGAAGGCAAGGAGTCAGAGCCAAAGCAAACCCATAAGTTTGTTCAAGTTAACAATGCCCAGGCCTTATGGACTAGAAACCCTAAGGACGTTAGCGATGAGGACTACAAGAGCTTCTATAAGCATTCCTTTAACGATTATGTAGATCCTTTAACCTGGACTCACAATAAGGTAGAGGGTGAGTTTGAGTACACCTCTTTACTTTATATCCCATCCATGGCTCCAATGAACCTTATGATGCGTGACCACAATAACAGCATTAAGCTTTATGTACAGCGCGTCTTTATTATGGATGAGTCCGAGCAATTTATTCCTGCTTACTTACGTTTCGTACGTGGCTTAGTTGATACTAATGCCTTACCATTAAACGTATCTCGTGAGTTACTCCAAGAGAGCAAGGTAACTAGAAAGCTTAAGAGCGCTATTACTAAGCGTGCTCTTAACATGATTGAGAAGCTTAGCGCTGACAAGGATCAATATGCTAAGTTTGTAGCCTCCTTTAATGATGTCTTAAAAGAGGGTATCTCTGATGATCGTGACAACCAAGAGAAGATCTTAAAGTTAGTACGCTTTGCCTCTACTCATGACACCAACATCGTATGTAATGTTTCTTTAGATGACTACATTTCACGTATGTCTGAGAAGCAAAAGAACATTTACTACTTATGCGCTGATGATTATGACAAGGCTGTTAACTCCCCTAACTTAGAGCGCTTAAAGGCCAAGGGTATTGAGGTGCTCTTATTATGGAAGCAACCAATTGATTCTTGGATCTGCTCTTACTTAAATGAGTACCAAGGCAAGAAGTTTATCAGTGCTAATGCTGCTGACTTAGACTTAGGCGACCTTGAGGACGAGCAAGATAAGGCTAAGCGTGAGCAAACCCAAAAAGAGCATGAGGATTTAATCAAGCGCTTTAAGGAAGCTTTAGGTTCTGAGGTTGAGGATGTTAAGGTTGCCGACGGCTTATCTGAGTCCCCTGCTTGCTTAGTTCAATCTGCTGCTAACTCTGGCTTTAGCCAGCAGATGCGCTTCATTGCTAAGATGCAAGGCACAGAATTACCAGCTGAGAAGTTCATTTTAGAGCTTAACCCAGCGCATGCTTTAGTAAAGCAAGCTTATGCTGAGCCTAATGAGAGCTTATTTAAGGATTGGGCTAACTTAATCTTTATGCAGGCCACCTTATCAGATCAGGGTACCTTAAAGAACCCACGTGAGTTTGTTACCTTAATGAACCGCATGTTATTAAAGTCTGGTGCAGCCCCAGAGACTGAGCCAACCCACCAAGGCGATTCCTCCCTCGAGGCCTAATCTCCTAAACTAAGCTAGCAAAGCTCACCTTAGCTAGCTTGGCTAGCTAAGGTGAGCCCCAGCGCTAACGCATGCGCTAGCGCTGGCGCTATCACCCAACAAAAAAGCTCCTTCTAAATTATTAGCAGGAGCTTTTTGTTTTTTATCTTAACTTAAGGAAATAATCCCTAAAATTGCGCATTAGACAAATTAGCATGTTTAGATTGCGTGATTTATGTGCAAGTTTAGTATAATGATAGCTGATTTAGATTTTCCTTAACGTTTAGGAGCAATCATGCGCATTATTTTATTAGGCCCACCAGGTGCAGGTAAGGGTACTCAAGCTCAAAACTTAACCAAGGCTTTTGATATTCCTCAGATTTCTACTGGTGACATGCTTCGTGCTGCTATTAAGGCAGGCACTCCACTAGGCTTAAAAGCTAAAGAAGTTATGGATGCAGGTCAGTTAGTTTCTGATGACATTATTTTAGGCTTAGTAAAAGAGCGTATTGCAGCTGATGACTGCAAGAACGGCTTCTTATTCGATGGCTTCCCTCGCACTATTCCTCAAGCTGAGGCCTTAGTTGAAGCTAACATCGATATCGACGCTGTTGTTGAGTTACAAGTTCCAGATGAGAAGATTGTAAAGCGTATGTCTGGCCGTCGTGTGCACTTAGCCTCAGGTCGTACTTACCACATCGTTTACAACCCACCAAAGGTTGAGGGTAAGGATGACGTAACTGGTGAGGACTTAGTTATCCGTGCTGACGATGAAGAGGCAACTGTACGTGCTCGTTTAGATGTTTACCATCAGCAGACTGAGCCTTTAGTTGCTTTTTATAAGAACTTAGCTCAAAACGGTAAGACTTATTACTTAGAGCTTGATGGCAACCGTCCAGTTGAGACTATTGCCACTGAAATGATTGATGCTTTAAAGGCTAATGCTCAAAAGTAAGATCATTTAAGTATCTTGCGCTTTAATAAGCGTTTAAAAGGCCCTAGTTGTGTTGTCACCTAGGGCTCTTTTTTAGAAATTTTTTTCTCTGGAGATAAGGATAGTGAGCGTTTTAAATACTAAGGTTGTTACCTCTTGGTGCTTAGCTGGTGCTTTATTAATGAGTACCTGTTCTATTGCTTTAGCGCAAAATAACAAATCTGAGCCTAATGATGTTCCTATTACCGATGCTGCTGTATCTGCCTCTGTTAGTGCTCCTGCCACTCCTCTTACTCCAGATGAGGCTCAAAGCCATAATATCCCATGTCCATCCTTTTGGACGGTACAACCTAATCCTAGTGTAGAAAATTCCTTATCCTATGTTCACGACTCAGGCAAAATTGCAGTAAATGTAACCTATATTGCTAATATGAGTGGTTCTAATGTCAGTGCTAGTACCTTTGCTCGAGTCTCTGCTGAACAAATGAATTGCACGTTACCAGTTAAATCTAATTTATTAGCCAATGCCTGGGCCTTTAATTGCGATAATGGCATTGAAGCTCTAGTTTATGGTAATCCTGGCGACTTGGTATTGCTAAGTATCTCAGGCCGTAACGATGAAACCGAAAGCGACCTAGACAGTTTTATTTCCTTCCTCGAGTACCAATCTCGTCGCCGCTAACGCCAGCGCCATAGCTAAAGCTTGGCGCTAAAACTTAAGCACAAGCTAGCGTATAGCGCATATAGCTTAACAAAGCTGCACTTCTATCCTATTACCAATATACAAAGCCTAGAGTAGTTCTCTAGGCTTCATTGTTCTTAAAACATATAGACCGACAATTTGATGCGTCAGATAAAAACAAATAATTAACGTTGTTTATAAAATATAATACAGAAGGATAAAATAGTGTAGTTTTATAGTCAGGACTTATAAGCTATTAAACACTTATGT
>NZ_JALKIM010000055.1 GCF_023050945.1 Anaerobiospirillum sp. NML120448
AGGATGCTTATTTTAATAAGCATCCTGCCTTTTGTATTTTGGCCTACCTCAAAAGAGGCTCTCAACCTAACAGAGCTTGCCTTTCTGCTAAGTCTCAAGCCTCAATTTAAGTAGTTTTAGTTAAATGCTCTATTTAAGCTTAGAACATGTAACGTGCATTGGCGTTTACACCAAACTCATCAGTGTTAGAGGAGCCAGTGTAGTTGAGGCCTAAGCCTAAACCAAAGTTGCCAGTCTTAGCAGCGATGCCAACGGATGCACCATAGGTGAAGTTGTCAACAAACTCAGCCTTGGTGGATACATCCCAGTTGCTTACGCCAGTCCAGGATACAGTACCATCAACAGTGTCATCACCAAAGTTGCCAGTTAAGGTCAAGTCAAAGCTTGGCTTAACAGTCCAAGTATCGGTTACATACTCCTTGGAGATGGTTACACCAACAGGGATGGAGAATACGTTAGCAGAGCTTGCATTGTATTGACCAACATTACCGAAGTCAGCAGACTCAATGGTGTAGTCGTCCATGTCGATGCGAGTGAAGCGCATACCAGCATGTGGAGTTACGTCCATCTCAGCAACCTTTAAGGCGTACTGACCAGTTACACCAACGCTTAAAGCAGAGGTATCAAAGGAGGTAGAGGTCTTGCCAGCAGCAGTGTTAGCCTCAACATCAGAGTCGATAGTGGTGTAAGAAACATCACCAACGATAGAGAAGTTGTCGATAGCATAGCCTGCGTAGATAGAACCACCGAAGTAGTCAAAGTCATTAGATACTACAGAGGCAGCACCCTGACCATCAGCATCACCAGAACCTACGTTGAACATAGCACCAACACGTACGCCGTTAGCTAAGGTTACATCACCACCTAAGGCTACGCCGTATAAGGTAATGTCAGAACCGTAGCCTAATCCATCAGCGTCGAAGCCGTCAGACTCGTGGCTCTTGTAAACTGGGGTTACCCATAAGCCAGAACCTTGACCATTGTTAGCAATAGTCATAGTACCAGCCTGCTGGCCCATACCGAAGCGACCTGCAACAGCATCATAAGTGGTAGAGGTAGCAACTAAAGCAGTCTCAGCAGCGCCACCAAAGTCACCCATACGTGCGGCCTGATCAGCGGCAGCGCCATCAGTATTACGCACTACCTTCTCTAAGAACTGGTTGGTAGCTAAGCGATAAGCAACCTTCTTATCCTGACCGTCAACCTTTTCAGTAAGAATTACAAAGTCCTTAGCAGTAGTACCCTCTGGTAACTTAGCATTGTCAATAGCAGTGCCATCAGCGTTGAGAACATCAGCCTTGCCTGCAACTAAGTACTCTGGGGTAACTGGTGTGCCAGCTGGAGCATTTAATACTTCTTCCCAGTTAACCTTACGATCAGCAAAGCCAATTAAGAAGTCACGCATTGGAGCAGAAGCACCTAAGAGCTTAGAATCTAACTCCTTCTTGTTGAGGGATAATGAGATGTTGCCATCTTGTTTACCAGCCTCAAGGTAATCAACGAGTAAGCCGTTGAGGGACTCAACAGTAATGTTGTTAGTACCTAATACCTTTACACCAGTATCAGTACCTGTGCCAGTGCCCTTATCTGTAAATAAGGTAAACTCACGGCTATTTAAGAAGCTCTCGCCATCTAATACAATCTTAGAGCCCTGCTCACCTAAAATAGCAGCATCAGTCTTATTGAAGTGAATTGCTACACCTTGGTCAGCGCCTAAGATATTGTCGCTAACTGTTAATACAGAGTTAGAACCTAAGTAGAGATCTGCTACAACATTGCTGCCTGCACCGCTGAATTGAGCAGCGTAAGCGCCAGTAGCACCCTTAGTGATTTCGTCTACAATTTCCTCAGAAGAACGCTTGCTATCAAGAATAATCTTAGAGCCTTCCTTTAAGGTGACCTTATCAGCTAAGTAGACAATATTCTCAACTTGGCCCTTAACTAAAGAACCATTTTGTTGATATTGAGAGATATAGTCCTGCATAGCAGCGATAGTAGCGTCTTGGCCAGCCATTAAAGCAGCATTCTTACCAACAACTACATCACCATCAATTACGCCAGCATCTTTCTTATTATTCTTGTTATCACCGAAGTTCTTAACAGCAGCAATGGAGGTCTTATCGCCAAACTCAGGATCAACAAATAATGTTTGACCATTTAAGTTCAAGGTCTTAGCAAATAAGTAGCCAGTAGAGCCAGACTCAATTACATTACCTTGAGCATCCTTCTCGTCATCTAAACCAACAACAAGAGTGTCAGAAGCTGTAAGCATGCCGTCAACAGTTAATAGGCCGTCCTTAGCAACATAGGTTTCACCCTTAGCAGCTAAGTCACCTGATACTGCAAATTGACCACCAACGTTTAAGTCACCTTCAAAGGTAGCATTCTTAGCTACATTAACAGTGCCCCAAATCTCAGAAGTGGCGCCGTCAGCAGAAGCGGTGATGTTTAAGCTCTCAGCAGTTAAAGTAGTGTCCTTAGCAGTGTTTAAAGTGCCTACTTGAACGCCCTGGGTAACCTTAACATTACCAGAGGCTACCTCAAAGTTGGTGTTAGTAGCAGTGCCAGCCTTTACAGAGTTGATAATGGTTTGGCCATCAGCCTTGCCCTTAACAACTAAGTTGGTCTTTTGAGTTGCAGAGACACCATTAGCTAAAGTAATGTTCTTAGCTTCGCCATCATTTACTAAGTGTAAGTAGCCGCCTTCCTTACTTACAGCAAGATCAACCTGCTTGCCATTTGCATCAACTGCAAATTGGCCATCCTTGTTAGCCTTATTTAAGGTAGCTTGACCAATCTGAACCTTGGATACATTAGCATCAGCCTGGATATTACCAACGTTGCCAGTTACTACTGTAGTAGAGTCAACTCCTGTTACAGTAGCATCAGCGATATCTTTGATAACAATATCCTTGAAGTCCTTGATCTTATCTAAGTTCTCAGCAGTAATAGTACCACCAGAAACTACAGAGTCAGTTAAGGAAGCATTACCAATAGAAATAAAGCCTGCCTCTAAAGAATCAGTCTCACCAGTAACACCCTTACGTAAGCTTGCTAAGTCATTTAAGTTAAACTTAGTATTCTCAGCAAATTGAAGCTCTAAGGTACCAAACTGGTCTAAGCTTACCTTACCATTAGTACCAAATAATGGATCTACATCGGTAGTATATTCAATGCCTGCACCGCTGGCCTTGTAGCCCTTGATAGAACCTAAAGCATTAGTACCAATTACTAACTTAGCGTTTGCACCAGTTACATCGATATTGCTATCAATGGAAGCGCCAAAGTCAGCCTGGGTGTTTGTATCTGATTTAGCATTCTCTTGACCAAGAACAGTCAATACGCCATTTACAGTAGTGGTTGCACCATTAGTAGTGAATAACTCGGTAAACTTAGCAGAGCTGCCCTCTTTAATGGTAACAGTGCCAGCACTATGAGTTAACTTGCCGCCACTTACCTGAGCGGTAATTGCATCACCGTTAGCATCACGAGCTGGATCTGAAGAGAGATCTTGACCTACAGTAAATTTACCGTTAGTTACAGTAACGTCTTGTAAGCCCCACTGACCGCCAACAACGTTAACCTTAGAGCCAGATGTTAAGTCTAAATCAAGGGTAGAAGAACCAGAAGCGCTAGCTAACTCTGAGTAATCGCCTTTTTCAACAATCTTACCTAATTGTAAAACTGAATTTGCGCTGCCTAAGGTTGCCTTTAGGTCAGAACCCTCAGAGGTAAGAGTCTGCTTAACAATGAACGAGCCAGAATCTAACTTAACGTTTTCAAGAGTGCCACCATTATCATTGTTAAGGGTTAAGGTATTAGCCTCGATAACACCAAACTCACCAATATTTACACTGTTGCCAGTGGCCTTATTGATGGTTACAGAGTCGGACTTTAAGGTTGCTTGTAAGCCTTCACCAGTCTTACCATTAAATGCTAATTTACCCTTTCCTGCTGCTGATGCTACTGCTAATGTATCAGCATTAATCTCTAAACCTTCAGCGATATCAAGTACACCACCTGAGGAAATGGTTACCTTTAGGTCTTTGGTAGAATCAACTAAAGTATCGATCAATACAGAGTTAGCTAAAATAGTACCGCCACTCTCTACGCTGATAGCGCCACTTGCTGAGGATAAATTACCTTCTTGTAAGGCAGAGATATCTAACTCAGCACCTAATAGGTTTGCATTGGTAGCTGATCCAACAGTTACAGTGCCTTTTGTTAAGGTTAAAACTGAATCAGAGCCAAATACAAGCTTAGCAGCAGTCTTATTGGATCCTAAAGCAGTATCAGCAGCACCAACGTTTAAGGCACCTGCTTCTGTGCCAGAACCAAGAACAATGTCAACACCATTAGTATTCCAAGTACCTGCAACAACATCTAAAGCAGCGTCAGAAGCGGCATGGATATTTAAAACACCATCAGTTACATTTGCAACAGTACCTAAAGAACCACTTTCTGCTAAGAGGTCTGCTTTAATAGATGCATTTTTTGTAGTATCTGGAGTAATACTCTCATACTTCTTATTGATGGCCTCAATATTATCTAAAGTTAAGATAACCTTCTTGGCTTGAGTATTAGTACCAACATTTAATGCAGAAGTTGCTTGAAGAGTTGCATTTGAAACAGCTGCTGCTGCATTAACATTTAAAGTCTTACCAGAAACAATACCAGCAGCACCTAAATCCTTGGTTAAGGAAAGAGTATCACCCTTAATAAGACCAGTAGCAGCTAAACCAATCTTATTACCTGTAGTTGCAGCAGTTGCAGCAAAGGTAAGATCATCAAGGTTGGTTTCTGTAGCGCCAAAGTCTAATACACCCTTTTCACCAATAGTGAGTGGAAGCTTACCTGCTACAGCCTTAGCATTTGCAACGTCAGTAGGAGCAAAAGCGGCCTTATTAGTTAATGTAATACCTGCGGTACCTTGAACAGTTAAGTCATCAAGTTTGTCAGTTACTACTAACTTACCCTCATTAGATAAGGTCATGCCACCAGTTAAGTCTAAGGTACCCTTAGTTAAGGTTAACTTCTTCTCAACAGCGGTGCCGTCCTTAACGAAGTCACCATCAGCAAACTTTACTGATAAGGTACCACTTGCTACAGTAGTAATTTTACCCTCATTAAGAAGTTCACCTTGAACAAGGTTTAATGTAAGAGCATCAGTAGCTGCTGTAGCGCCTTTAGCAACATTAAGATCGCCACCATTAATTGATAATGAACCAACATTTAAAACAGTAGCATCACTTGCAGAAGCAGTAGATGCAAGCTTACTATTTGTGCCTAATTCTAATGAGGTATAGTTAGCTAAGTCCTTTGCTGCACCAGCTGCTGGAGCCTGCTCTGCAGCTCCTTGACCATCTAAAGCATAACCAGTAATGGTATTTGCACCTACAGTAAGAAGAGCCTCATTTGCAGCAGCACCACTTAAAGAGATCTTTGTAGCATTTAAAGTTGCTTTACCTGCTGCATCTCCAACTAATTCAAGATCACCCTTAGTGATTTTAATTTCATTAAAGGTTGCGTCTACTGATTTGTTACCAGATTGTCCAGTAATAGTTAAACCATTAGCAGCAGCACTAGTAGCAATTGTGAGGTTGTTTGCAGTAAACTCAATTGCTGCAGCTCCCTTAATAAAGTTATTGGCTTTTGCGCCATCCTTAATCTCAATATTGCCTGCAAATGTGCCAGTAGGGGTGGCTGCAATCTCAAAAGACTTATATTGATTTAAATTTGTATCAGGATCACTAACTGTCTTGCCAGTAATTATTAAGGTTTGCTCTGCTGGAATTTCTTCTGCGCCAGTAAATGCAGCATTTGCATCTTTAGCAGCCTGAGCTTGGCCAGCGGCTAAGCCCATGGTTACTACAGCAGCGGTAGCTAAACCCTTGAAGTATGCATTCTGGAAGATTGCACGGTATTGAGCCATTAAGAACTTAATGGCGTTATTTGTTTGCTTCATTTGTATTTAAAAAAATGAAAGATAATGTGATTGTTTTGTCTTGGCGCTTTATATTGCAGTTTATGGCCATAGCAAAAGAGCACGCTTAGTACTGAGCATGATAGTTTTTACTAGAAATTGGGAGGCTATAAGCTTGTGATATGATGTAAGAGTTAACTTCAGTGAATAAAGTCTTACAAGATAAAGGCAAGATAAAGAGCGATAAGGCTAAACGCCTTAAATGATTTGTACAAGTAAAGTGATTAACTTGTAGCTAAGAGGTAAAAGCAGCAAAGACCTTATAATGATAAGCACGCTAAAGCTTATATTAGTTCAAGTCTATTTTCTATTTAATGCTACTAGTGCGGGAAAGATAAGACAAAACACAAGAAAGAGCTCGAAAAGACGAATGAGCCCATGGCGGGTGTTTTAAGACGATGCGTCTAGAATTTAGTCGAAAAAAAAAAGCATAAATTGTGCCTATATCGTTGAAATCTAATAAAAAATTATCTTTTCCCGCAAAATATCTAATTTGGTAGTTTGTAATTGTTAGAAGTGTCTCATAGCTGAGCAAACTTAAAAGAAGAGAAAAGGCTAATTAAAGGCAAGTTTGCGGTATGTCAGTGTGATGTGAACTATGCATAAAGCATGGATTTAAATTGGTGTTAATCAATTTGTACATTAAGAACATTTCCCAACAATAAGGGCTTGTTTATCAAATTTCCCATTTGCTGAGTGGGCGTTTTAAACTTTACAAGTATTTTGCTAAAAGCCAAAAAGGCAGGGAGCTTTGTTCAAAGCGTCCTGCCTTTTGTATTTTGGACTACCTAAAAAGAGGCTCTCAATTTAACAGAGCTTGCCTTTCTGATAAGTCTCAAGCCTCAATCTAAGTAGTTTAGTTAAATGCTCTATTTAAGCTTAGAACATGTAACGTGCATTGGCGTTTACACCAAACTCATCAGTGTTAGAGGAGCCAGTGTAGTTAACACCTAAGCCTAAACCAAAGTTGCCAGAGGTAGCTGATACACCAACAGCTGCACCATAGGTGAAGTTGTCCATGATCTCAGACTTAACAGTGGTAGATAAGTTGGAGAAGCCATTCCACTTAGCGGTAGCGTCAACCTCGTCATCACCAAAGTTGCCAGTTAAGGTCAAGTCAAAGCTTGGCTTAACAGTCCAAGTATCAGTTACGTACTCCTTAGCAATGGTTACACCAACTGGTACTGAGAAGATATTGAGGCTATCGCTATCATTCTGTGAGTAAGCAGTTGAGTAGTCATCCATATCAATCATTGAATAACGTAAGCCAGCGTGTGGAGTTACGTCCATACCAGCAACAGATAACTTGTACTGACCAGTAACAGCTACAGAAAGGTTGGTAGAATCGATAGAGGTAGTTACCTTACCTAAGTCAGTGTTACCCTCAATATCGTTGTCTACAGCAGTGTAGGTAACGTCAGCTACTAATGATAAAGCATCCATGCTGTAGCCAGCATATAAGCCTAAGCCGTAGTAATCAAAGTCGTTAGATACGTTAGCACCTAAGCCTTGACCATCAGCATCACCAGAGCCTACATTGAACATACCACCAACCTTGAAGTTTGGAGCAACTTCAATGTCAGCACCTAAGGCTAAGCCGTAAAGCTTAACATCAGCACCATAGGACTTGTTGTCAGCAGCAAAGCCATCAGACTCAGCGCTCTTGTAAACTGGGGTTACCCAGATTGCGCCGCCCTGGCCGTTAGCTGCTGCACTAACGCCGCTTACACCAACACCCATGCGAGCAGAAATAGCCTCGTAGGTAGAAGCGCCAGCCTCAATAGCAGCTTGTGGAGCACCACCAAATACAGCTAAACGTGCATTGGTTTCAGCATCGATAGCAGAGCCATTGTTGTAAACAATGTTGTCGATTAACTCGTTCTTTGGAGCGAAGTAAACTGCATTGTTCTCATCAACTTGGTGATTCTTTAATTGCTCAGTTAAGTTAGTAGTATCAACTTCCTTAGTGAACTCAGCGTCGCTGTAGAACTTGTTGTCAGTTGGGTTCTTGTAGAAGCCAGCTACTACACCATATACAACGTCTTTCTTAGCTTGAGGATCAGCCTTTACAGCCTCATAGTTCTTATGGCCATAAGCAACAGACATTACGGTATCAGCAACAGGAGCGGAAACACCAGCTAAGTCGCCCTTAATCTTTTGATCATTAACAGTTAAAGCTAAGGTAGTGCTTAAATCAGTTAAGTTCTGAGTAAACCAACCATTGATGGTCTCTACACGTAATGCCTTGTTCTTATCTGCATCTAAAGTAGCACTATCAAGAGTTAAGCCAGTACCTGCAAATAAGGCCTTGCCATTAGCAGCAGCAACAACATTAGAGCCAGTTAAGAGAACCTTAGCACCCTCACCAGCATAAACTGCTGAGTTGTTCTGTAAGGTAACAGGAGCCTTAGTACCCTCAAATGCCTGAGCATCAACTGCTAAAGCTGAGTTCTTACCTAAGTATAAAGCCTGAGTGGTTACTGGAGCCTTATTGTAGTCAGTTAAAGACTTAGTTGAATCAACAACTAACTTGTCACCAGTACCTAAAGTAATAGTCTTAGCAGTGTAAGCTACAGCACCAATCTTATCCTTATCAAGTGCACCGTTAGCCTTGAATAAAGGAGCTAACTCAGACTTAACAGCGGCTAAAGCAGCAGCCTTATCGGTAGTGTCTAAGCCAACAGCTAAAATGGAGTTCTGTAAAGCTACAGCAGTACCACCTAAAGAACCAGCATCGGTCTTGTCAGTTGCAACAGCACCAGTTAACTCACCAGTTACCACGATAGAGCTTGGAACATTGTAGGAAGGATCTACAAATAAAGTACCACCAGCTAAGGTTAACTTATCAGTTACTAAGTTAGCAGAAGCACCATCTGGTAAGGCCTCAGAAGGCTCAGTGCCAACAACTAAGTCAACACCAGTACCTAACTTAACATCAGAAGCAAAGGTCTGGCCCTTAGTAATAGCAGAGTCAGCCTTAAAGGTTGCTACACCTAAAGTAGTGTTTTGACCAGCTAAGGTGGCAGCACCAGTAAACTCAACTTCGCCTAAAGCAATGTTTTGACCAGAGAGGTTAGCAGCATCCTTAAAGGTAGTCTTACCAGTTACTTGTAAATCACCAGTAGAGGTAAAGGCGTTGTCAGCAGTAAGTTTGCCTGTTACTACAGTCTTACCAGCTAAGGTAGAAATACCTGCAAAAGTAGCATCCTTAGCTACATTTAAGGTAGTGCCTTCCTTGGACTCAACCTTGTTAAGCTCTAACTTGCCGTTTACATCTAAGTCACCAGCAATAGTTACCTTTGCAGACTTCTTACCAGTTAACTCAGCTAAAACAGTCTTACCGTTAGCCTGACCGCCATCAACTAATAATGAAGAGTCAGTACCTAAGGTTACCTTGCCAGCCTCACCGCCATTAACGAGTGCAAAGTTTACCTTATCTTGAACAGATAAGCCTAAAACCTCGCCCTTCTCATTGTAGGCAAAGAGCTTATTAGCGGAGCCAGACACAACGTCAGCGCTATTTAAAGAGCCATTGTTGCCAACAACGATTTGCTGGGAGCTGGCTACACCAGTTGCTTCAACAGAACCAAAGTGGCCAAGAATTGGACCAGTGTCAGTTAACTTAAGGGTAGTGATCTTAGTCTTTTCATCGGAGAAGTTAGGAAGTACAAGCTTCTGATCAGCTGTTACGTCCTTCCACTCTAAGATAGGCTCTTCTTCGGTACCTTGATAAGCTAAATCAATCTTAGCATCACCTAAAGAAATGGTGCCTGAAGTGCCTGAGGTGCCAAATAAAGCAGTCTTTAAGCCCTCTAAGCCTTTAGCATCAAAGGAAACATCGCTACCTAAGGTTAATTTAACAGTAGAGAAGCTTTCACCGACTAAAGAACCTGCTTGATCAAAGCCACCCTTTACAGTTACAGCACTTACTACACCAGTAGCATCAGCTAAACCTAAAGCATGGTTAGCATCAGCGCCTAAGGTTAAAGTTGCGCCTTCCTTTAAGGTAATAGCGTCATCTTTTAAGGAAATACCAAAAGACTCTGGAGTTGCGCTATCGCCTGAGGTAGCTGCGGCGTACTTGCCAGCAATTGACATATTGCCAGAAACTACGATTGAGCCGCTATCTACTTTAATTTCAGTAGCTGCTAAAGTGCCTTGCTTAGTTACATTAACTGCCTTAGTTGAGTCTGAAACAACTAAATTATCAACAGTTAAAGAGCTCTTTAGAGCATCTCCCTTAGCATCTAATTTAGAGCCATCATTACCAACAGTTAGTTGACCAAGAGTTACAGTTAGATCCTTAGCTTTCCAATCACCAGCCAATACATTTAAAGCAGAATCTGCATGATTGAGAACTAAAGCACTATTGATATTACCATTAGCACTCTCAGAAGCGTATACATCCTTAGATACCTTGGCAAAATCACCTAATTGTAAGGTAGCTTTCTCACCTAACTCAAAGCCCTTGGTTGAATCGGTAACTAAACCTTCAGTAACGGCAAAAGTACCAGACTTTAATGCGCTTACTACTTTAGTATCACTTAAAGCAGTCTGAATGGTCTTAGCCTTTACCTTGGCATTATCAGTTGCAGTTGCGCCAAGGCTTAAAGTATCAGCATTATTAATGATTAAAGTGTCAGATACAGATACAGAACCACTAGTTAAGTTAATACCAGATTTTGCGGTGGCGAGTCCAGTATTTACGATTTGATCTGCATTAAGCTCTAGGTCGCCACTTACAACAAGCTTACCGCCATTGTTTACAGTAGCAATAGCTCCACTTGTAGATGTACGCTCAAATAACTCAGAAAGGTTCTCACCATTGAGCTTCATGGTTGCATAATCAACATTGATTGTTGCATTGCCTTTTGCAGAAGCAGCTTCGCTTTCATTGTAAGAAAGGGTAGCAGCAGAGGCATCTAAAACAACACGATCAACATCTTCTGCTTTTGTGCCAGAAGCAATTAACTTACCGTTTGTTGCTTCTGCTGTATTAAATACTACATTACCAGTTAAAGTTAACTCAGAGGTATTGTCGCCATTGGCTACAACAGATAAGTCACCTGAGGTTAGAGTTAAATTGGAGCTGGAGTTGTACTTGCCGCCTTTAACGGTTAAATCACCAGTAGCTGCCTTAAGGTCAAAGTCACCTGTAATGGTGCCAGCAGTTGCCTTATCAGCCTCGGTAGACTTAGCATTGATGCTAGTAAGAGTAATTGCGTCTCCTACGTTAAATGCAGCATTAGAGCCAACAGCTAAACTTTGTGCAGTAATAGCGTTAAAGTTCTTGTCACCAGTAGCGCCACCATTGTAGTCGCCAGAACCTAAGGTTAACTTACCAGCAACTTCGGCATTAAACTTATCAGCTTTTTCTGCTTTCTTATCAATAAGAAGAGAGTCAAAACCAAGAATTGAATCGCCGCCTGTAGCTGTTGAAACAATAGTGCTTCCTGAAAGCGCAGTACCTGAGTCAAACTTTAAGCCATCTAAAGTAACATTCTCGCCAGTGATATGGAGTTTACCGCCCTTAGCTACAAGAACAGATCCGCTTACAGTAGCGCCAGCTGCAACTTCAGAACCTTCGGCATTCTTGCCAGTGGTTAAACCAATTAAAGCATCCTTTGAAGCCTTGAATACACCACCAGAAGCGATATCGATACCAGAGGCTTCATCAGACTTTGAGTAAAGCTTTGCATCGCCACCAACAGACATTTCTACATTTTCAGAAACCTTTAAAGTACCTGAAACTTCAACACTGCCACCAGTTACGTCAAATTTAACTGCGTCAGTTGAGTTAGCTGGTTGTTGTGCAGCGATAGTAGCTTCACCACTCTTAGCAACAGTGATGGAGCCATCAGACATGCTGCCTTGAGAAATAGTAATGGTAGCCTTGTCAGCCTGTGTGCCATCACCTAAGGTAATTGCACCACCTGAAATTTGAAGATCGGCTGCCTTGATGTTAATGCCGTCTACAGCAGCGCCAGCACCAACCATCTTAATTTCAGAACTACCTAAAAGCTTTAAGGTAGTACCGCCAGCATCAGAAACCTTACCTAAGGTAGAACCAGAGGCTAAGGTAACTAAAGCGCCAGTAGTTGCTTTAGCGCTTGGATCATTGGCTAATTTACCAAGAGTAATAGTATCAGCTTCAACAGTGGCAGCCTTTGTAGCACTAGTTAAAGCAAGAGTGCCATTAATAACTTGTAAGTCTTTAACAGATAGAGTTGCTGCTCCAGTAGCAATGCCAGCTACCTCTAATTTAGTCTTGGCTTGATCAGTGTCAGTACCATTGATAATAATAGTTCCACTATTTGCAGTTACTGTAGTGTCAGCAGCGCTGCCGCCAGCAATCTTATTATCTGCCCCAGACTTAATAGTTAAAGTAAAAGCTTCTGCAGTAGAGGTTGAGCCTGCAATATTTACTTTATCAAAATCACCAGCAACATTAATTTCTTGATTAGCTGTGATGCTATCAAAGTTTTCAAGGTCAGCAGCCTGAGCTTGGCCAGCGGCTAAGCCCATGGTTACGACGGCGGCAGTAGCTAAGCCTTTGAAGTATGCATTCTGGAAGATTGCACGGTATTGAGCCATTAAGAATTTAATGGCGTTGTTTGTTTGCTTCATTTGTAATATAAAAATGAAAAATGAGTGGGATGTTTTGTCTTGGCAGCTTTAGCTTGTTTGGTTTGAGGTCGCAGTAAAGGGGCCGCTTTGTACTGAGCGGGCGTTTTGTTTACTGATAAAATTGACCTTCAAGCATTAGGTTTTTGTGTGGAACTTGTCGTAAGACTTGATTGTTCCTGACATATACATGTAAGCTAAAGTGCATATAGGCCTTGTGGCCTAAGTTAAGGTTGTACAAGCTATCTTTTACTAGCTCGTAGCTAAGAGGTAGAAGTAGTAATGACTTGCTTTTAAAGTAGCACGCTAAAGCTAATTTAAGTGGGTCAAATTCTCTAGTGTTGGTAGGCACCAACTTAAAAGAGAAACTACTAATGCGGGATGTAAGACAAAACAACTACGTAGAGCTCGAATGACGTAAAAAGAGCTCTGGAATGGTGTTTTAAGCGGTGTGTCTAAAAATTAGTCGAAAAAAAAAAAAGCATAATCTATGCCTATTTTGTTAACTTTTTAAAACTAAATGAAGTCAAACTTATATTAGACATAATTAATGCTTGTAGTGCGTAATCTTTTAGCAAAAAGAAAAGTTTAAGGTCACTGGTTTGTATTTCTAGAAAATAGAGTTTGATAGGTAGGAAATTTTCATTACAGCTAAGAACACATGCTAACAAGCAAAAGTAGAGAGAGTAGAGAACTTTTCTTTGTTGCTGTTTAAAATCGAAAATTAAAAGCCAAAAAGGCAGGATGCTTATTTTAATAAGCTTCCTGCCTTTTGTATTTTTAACTTCCTAAAAAGAGGCTCTTAATTTAACAGAGCTTGCCTTTCTGCTAAGTTTCAAGCCTCAATTTAAGAGTTTTTTCGTTAAATGCTCTATTTAAGCTTAGAACATGTAACGTGCATTGGCGTTTACACCAAACTCATCAGTGTTAGAAGAGCCAGTGTAGTTGATGCCTAAGCCTAAACCAAAGTTGCCAGAGGTAGCTGATACACCAACAGCTGCACCATAAGTGAAGTTGTCCATGATCTCAGACTTAACAGTGGTAGATAAGTTGGAGTAGCCGTTCCACTTAGCGGTAGCGTCAATCTCGTCATCACCAAAGTTGCCAGTTAAGGTCAAGTCAAAGCTTGGCTTAACAGTCCAAGTATCAGTTACATACTCCTTAGCAATGGTTACACCCACTGGAATAGAGAAGATATTGATGCTATCGCTATCATTCTGTGAGTAAGCAGTGGAGTAGTCATCCATATCAATCATGGAATAACGTAAACCAGCGTGTGGAGTTACGTCCATACCAGCTAAGGATAATTTGTACTGACCAGTTACACCTACAGAAAGGTTAGTAGAATCGATAGAGGCATTTACCTTACCTAAGTCAGTGTTGCCTTCGATATCGTTGTCTACAGCAGTGTAGGTAACGTCAGCTACTAAGGAGAAGGCATCCATGCTGTAGCCAGCATATAAGCCTAAGCCGTAGTAATCAAAGTCGTTAGATACGTTAGAACCTAAGCCCTGACCATCAGCATCACCAGAACCTACGTTGAACATACCACCAACCTTGAAGTTTGGAGCAACTTCAATGTCAGCACCTAAGGCTAAGCCGTAAAGCTTAACATCAGCACCATAGGACTTGTTGTCAGCATTAAAGCCATCAGCATCAGCGCTCTTGTAAACTGGAGTTACCCAGATTGCGCCGCCCTGACCGTTAGCTGCTGCGCTAACGCCGCTTACACCAACACCCATGCGAGCAGAAATAGCCTCATAAGTAGAAGCACCAGCCTCAATAGCAGCCTGTGGAGCACCACCAAATACAGCTAAACGTGCATTGGTTTCTGCATCAACAGCATTGTTACCTAAGGTTAAAATACCCTCTAATAAGGCATTCTCAGAGTTGTAGTAAACAACATCCTTAGTAGAGTTGGTTAAGTCAAACTTAGCTAATTCCTTAGCATCAGTAACCTCAGTGGTACCTAACATTAGCTTGCCCTGATCATAGGAGTAGCCAGCAGCTACAGCGCCTAAGACTGGAGTCTTCTTATCGCCAGCATAATCAATGAAGCCAGCACCAGCTGCTAATAAGGTGTCCTTTACTGGAGCAGAAACAACATCAAAGTCTTGATTTGCCTTATCAATTTGGAACTCAAGATCAAAAGGGTTGTTTAAGGTATTACCAGTTAAGGTGTAAGCATACAAGCCATTGATGGTTTGTACAGTTAACTTATTAGCACCTTGTAAGGTTACATTGCCAGCGCCAGTTTTGGTATCAAATAGATCGATTTTGCCTTGTAAGGATGATAACTTACCAGCAATTAATACCTTGGAGCTATCAGCATTAGCTGCATAAACCTTAGCATCATCAGTAGCAAACTTAATAGCACCACGACCATCATTTAAGGCATCAATATCAACAGCTAAAGCAGCATTGTCGCCAATATAAATATCAGCGGCAGCAGCAGTAGTGTTAGCAGCTAAGATCTTATTAAACTCTTCTGCATTTTGCTTAGCAGTGCGAATCTTGGCACCAGAAGCTAAGTCTAAGGTCTTAGCAACATAAGAAATTGCACCAACCTTATCGGCCTGTAAAGAACCATTAGCAGTCATTAAGGAGTCAAATACCTTAGCCTTAGCAATGGCTTGATCCTTATCATCTACAGAAACACCAACAGCTACAATGCTGTTTTGTAAGGTCTGGATAGTACCGTCTAATTTACCAGCCTGAGCGCCAGTATTAGGAATGATATTAGCAGCGCCTAATTGTTGTGCAATTACGATGTTAGCTGGCTTGTCAAAAGATGGATCAGCAGTTAAGGTAGCACCTTGTAGATCTAACTTATTAACAACTAAAACTGCATTATTGCCAGCATCATCAGTAGTTGCTGGAGTACCAACAAAGAGTTCAGTGCTATTACCACCCTTCATGGATAAGGTTTCAGCTACTGTTAAGCCTGCTGCAATCTTTGCTCCCTTAGCAAACTCTAAGGTCTTAACCTTATTGGATGTGCCAGTTAAAACAGTGTCATCCTGGAACTCAGCCTTATTGTAAACATCTAAGTTGCCACCGAACTCGATGTTCTCAGTAGCGCTGCCAGAATTGCCCTTAACAGTTAAGTTCTTAGCAGCAATAGTTGCAACCTTACCCTCATCGTTAGATAAGAAGTCTACAGCTACATTGCCTTTAACAGTCAAATCCTTGTTAACAACAAGCTTAGAAACATTCTTAATGTCTTTTGCTACTACAGTCTTACCGTCAACATTTACAACAGTATTATCTGCACCAGTAATGCTGGTAAGGTTAGTATCAGCCTTATCAGAAACGATGTTTAATACAGTGCTGGTAGTTGCTGAGCCAGAGGTTAACTTAACATTGCCAAGCTTACCGCCGTTGTAGAGGCCAACAGTAGCGTTTGCAGCTACGGTTGCTGTACCAACGGTCTTATCCTCACCAGTAGCTGTGCTATTGGTAATGAAAGAACCATTGTTGCCAGCGGCATTATGTAAGGTAGAATCGCCTAAAGTAATGCTATTAGCAGCAATATCAATAGAACCTACGTTAGCTTGAATAGTATCAGAAGCATTGTCCTTGGTTACTACTAACTTAGCATTGGTTAGGTCTTCAGTGAGGATATCCTTGAAAGTACCACCCTGAATATCAGAGAAGTCCTTGTAGTTAGACCACTGAATAGTATTGGTGTCCTTATCGATGGTTAAACCTTCGATCTGGGCAGCGCCTAAATGGATATAACCAGAAGTTAATGCAGCGCCAGAATTATCCTTGATGAATTCCTTACGTAATTCAGCAATCTTGTCCTTATTGAGGCTTACAGTATCAGCTAAATCTAGCTTTAATACAGCGTATTCATCAAGAGCAATGTTATTTAGGTACTTATTGTTAGCATCTAAGGTAGTACCAGCAAAGTCTAAGTCTGCTAAAGCCTTGGAACCTAAAGTTAAGCTTGCATCACGACCATTAACAGTGATATCACCGCTAGAAACGTTATAGCCAGCTTCCTGATTACCATCAGTTACTTTCTCTAAGCCATTGATAGTAACCTTGCCTAAAATTTCCATCTTAGAGCCAGAGGCACCATTCATGGTTAAGGCATCAAAGGTAGCATCAGTACCAGCGTTTACAGTTAAGGAGGCATCTTCACCTAAAGTGAGCTTGCCTGCAGTTAAGCTAGGTACAGCAGTCTCTGGGTATTGGATAGTGCTGCCTGACTCACCAACGGAAATCTTAGCCTTAACAGCATCGATATCCTTTGCAGTCCACTTGCCAAATACTACATCTAATTTAGCTGAATCGGTGCTATCCTTACCCACAAGCTTAAGGTTAACGCCTACAGAGCCAGTTTCAGCAGAGTGAGACTCTAACTTGCCTTGTAAGCCAGCGGTAGTCTCATAGCCGTAAGCATCGGTCTCTACTTCATAGATTCCTAACTGTAAAGATGCTGCATTGGTTTGATCATTGCCAATAACGATGGTTTTATCAGTGTTATTGGAAGTTAAAGACTGACCAACAAGTAAAGTACCATTCTTAACAGTGAAGTCAGCACCTGAACCACCAGATGTTGCATCTAAAGTTAAGGTTTCCTCGATATCGAGAGTGTTACCATTACCTAATTGGAGGCCTGCGCTAGCAGAGTCTGTAAACCATGCATTGTTAGCAGAAACTACGTTGCCAGTACCAGAAAGAACTACAGAGTTTTCGGCAGCTTGAGTACCAGTCTTAATCTTGGCAACATCGATACCATCGATACCTGTTAAATTACCTTTAACAACAAGGGCACCAGAACCAGATAAGAGCACAGCTGCGCCTTTATTTTTACGTGGAGTGGTGGACATGTTGAGAAGGTCTAAAGCCTGATCTTCACTAACAATCAAGGCACCATTTTTGTGAGCAGTAATGGTGGTCATGTTGGTACCATTACCTACAATCTCAAGCTCACCAGCACTGATATCTAAAATGCCAGTTGACTTTTCTTTTGTTACAGAGGCAGGGCCAAAGGCTAGATCGCCATTGCCTTGTACAGTAATAGCATTATTTGCTGCGCCATTATCAAGCTTAAGAGTATCAGATGATCTTAGCTCTAACTTAGCATCTACACCAGAAGTACCAGTGCCTACCTCAATAGTGCCACCGCTTAAAGTAATAGCACCATTAGATTGATAGTTACCAGCTTCGATAGAAAGCTTCTTAGAACTTGCTAAGGTAACAGCATTGGTCATGGTGCCAGTGTCAGCAACAGTAACCTTGGAACCATCAGTCTTATATGGATCAGCAATTTTCTTAGTAGCAGAAAGTTTAAGATCATCCTTTAACTCATAGGCAGCAGAGCCATCACCAAAGGTCACGTTCTGTGCAGAGAGGCTTTCTAAACCAGTAGCCTTAGCTGCAGTTAAAGTAAGGTTCTTACCTACAACAGCTAATTTATCACCGCTCTTAACCTCATCAGAAATTAATAAGTTGGCAACTTCTAAAGTGGCTTTGTTTTTTGTTACAGTAGTTACAATAGTGCCAGCGGCAGCAGTGCCGTCATTAGCAAAAGTTAGATCTTTATTAAGCTCGATCTGCTCAGAGCTAGTAATAGCTAAGGTACCACCAGATATTACTAAAGAACCTGATTTAGCATCTTTAGCATATTCCTCAGCACCATTCTTACCTGTGAGTAAGCCATTTAAATCAGTTAGAGAGGTCTCATAGCGAGTCTTCTCTCCAATTGTGAGTCCTTTGGCTGCAGTTGAGGCATAAACCTTAGCACCATTTAACTTAAATGTACCCTCACCTGATACTGTGATGCTATTACCTAGAACAATATCACCTGACTTAGCATCAAAAACATTATCAAGCTTCTTAGTGCCATCGGTAATCTTGTGAGAAATAAAGTTTAAATTGAGAGTTGCGGTGTCTCCAGAGGCAATAGAAATTCTACCACCGTTCATTGAGCCTTCAGCGAGGTTAAGTGTCAATACAGAACCGCTAGTACCATCATCTTTAGCTTCAACTAAAATTGAGCCGCCATTAATGTTTAACTTAGCTGCATGAATAGTATTGGTTACACCATCGCCACTAATTGCCTTAATTTGACCGTCAGCATTTAAGGTTAAAGTGGTTAATTTAGATAAATCACCAGAGGCAGTTGCCTCAATACCGAGAGAACCACTCTTGCCTAAAGTTACAACAGCATTTGGCTCGCCAGCTTTTACAGTTGGCTTTTCTACGGCTGCTGAGCCAATAGTAATTACCTTACCCTCAACCTTACCAGCATCTGCTGAGTCAGCAGCATTAATTGCTAGAAGACCTTGAGTAATAGTTACATTATTAAAGGTAGCAGTGGTTCCGCTTGAAGCAGCTGTAGCCTTCACGGTTAAACCATGAGTGGCTTTGTTCTTAGCGTCAATAATGTTAATGGTTAAATCTTTACCAGTAAATTTAGCTGGGCCGCCATTTGCGGTGATTGAGTTACCATCGCCTGCATTAATAGTAAGATTATGACCAAGATCTAGTGTGGTACCAGATAAGGTAATGCTTTCCCATTGATTCTTATCACCACTGTGTTGTGAGTCGCCAGTAATGGTCACATCACCAGTTACTTTAGTTAGATCTGTATCAGTCAAAGCCTTAGCCTGAGCCTGACCAGCAGCTAATCCCATAGTTACTACAGCTGCTGTAGCTAAGCCTTTGAAATATGCATTCTGGAAGATTGCACGGTATTGAGCCATTAAGAACTTAATGGCATTGTTAGTTTGCTTCATTTGTAATACGAAATGAAAAATGATGTGGGATGTTTTGTCTTGGCAGCTTTAGCTTGCTTTTATTGAACGTATAGTAAAGACTCGCTTTGTACTGAGCGGTCGTTAAATTTACTGATAAAAAAGACGTTCAAGCATTAGGTATAATGTGGAATTGGTAGTAAGACTAAGTAATTCCTTACATATATACGCAAAAGCTAAAGTGCAAATAGGCTAAAAGCCTGAGTTGGTTTTTGTACAAGCAATCGTAGATTGGCTTATAGCTAAGAGGTAAAAGTAGTAATGACTTGCTTTTAAAGTAGCACGCTAAAGCTAATTTAAAAGTGTCAAACATCTCTAATGTTGGTTTGCACCAACTTACTAAGAGGCACTACTAGTGCGGCCTGTAAGACAAAACAATTATGTAGAGCTCAATTATATGAAAATGGCTCTGGAATGGTGTTTTTAAGTGGTGTGTCTAAAAATTAGTCGAAAAAAAAAGCATAAATTGTGCCTATATTTGCAGAACTTAATAAAAAATTGTTGATTTCAACAATGCATACAATTATCGAACGTGTTGCAGACAGTAATAGCGCTTTGTTCAGTGAATTTAATAGCTTTAATAAGACTAATCAGAGATATAGGGAGTCTTGCGATATTGTATGTGATTTGACTTATCACAAAGAATAGGTTAATTGACATTAATCAATATGTATTTTAAGAGCATTATCCTAACAACAGTAATGGCTTAGTTAACGTATTTTTCGCAGTGGGCGGACGTTTTAAACTTTAAAAGCCCAATGTTAAAAGCCAAAAAGGCAGGACGCTTATTTTAATAAGCTTCCTGCCTTTTGTATTTTGGTCTACCTAAAAAGAGGCTCTCAACCTAACAGAGCTTGCCTTTCTGCCAAGTCTCAAGCCTCAATCTAAGTAGTTTAGTTAAATGTTCTATTTAAGCTTAGAACATGTAACGTGCATTGGCGTTTACACCAAACTCATCAGTGTTAGAGGAGCCAGTGTAGTTGAGGCCTAAGCCTAAACCAAAGTTGCCAGTCTTAGCAGCGATGCCAACAGCTGCACCATAGGTGAAGTTGTCAACAAACTCAGCCTTGGTAGATACGTCCCAGTTGCTTACGCCAGTCCAGGATACAGTACCATCAACAGTGTCATCACCAAAGTTGCCAGTTAAGGTCAAGTCAAAGCTTGGCTTAACAGTCCAAGTGTCGGTTACGTACTCCTTGGAGATGGTTACACCAACAGGGATGGAGAATACGTTAGCAGAGCTTGCATTGTATTGACCAACATTACCGAAGTCAGCAGACTCGATGCTGTAGTCATCCATGTCGATGCGAGTGAAGCGCATACCAGCATGTGGAGTTACGTCCATCTCAGCAACCTTTAAGGCGTACTGACCAGTTACACCTACGCTTAAAGCAGTGGTGTCGAAGGAGGTAGAAGTCTTACCTACTTCAGTATTAGCCTCAACATCTGAATTGATAGTGGTGTAAGAAATATCACCAACAATTGAGAAGTTGTCGATAGCATAGCCTGCGTAGATAGAACCACCGAAGTAGTCAAAGTCATTGGAAACTACAGAGGCAGCGCCTTGACCATCAGCATCACCAGAACCTACATTGAACATAGCACCAACACGTACGCCGTTAGCTAAGGTTACGTCACCACCTAAGGCTACGCCGTATAAGGTAATGTCAGAACCGTAGCCTAAGCCGTCAGCGTCGAAGCCATCAGACTCGTGGCTCTTGTAAACTGGGGTTACCCATAAGCCAGAACCCTGACCATTGTTAGCAATAGTCATAGTACCAGCCTGCTGACCCATACCGAAGCGACCTGCAACAGCGTCATAAGTGGTAGAGGTAGCAACTAAAGCAGTCTCAGCAGCACCACCAAAATCACCCATACGTGCGGCTTGATCAGCGGCAGCACCTTGAGTGTTCTGAGCAATCTTCTCTAAGAAGAGATTGTTTGCCTTGTGGTAAACAGTGTAGATTGGAGCCTGAGTTTCAGCGTTAGTGCCTGTCTGGATAGCTACATAGTTGCTTGCCTTATCGTCAGCAGCAAAATCAGCAGCATTTACAAAACCAGTAATCTTACCAGTAGCATCAATAGTGAACTTCTCTGCAGCTGGGCCTTGCTCGCCAACTAACTCTACACGCTCAGCAGTTGAACCATCAGCATAGTACTCACTCCAGTTCTTAGTAAGAGCAGTATAGCCAACTAAGAAGTCCTTCATTGGAGCAGAAGCTTGACTAAATGCGGTATCAGCCTTAGTAGTATCAAGAGTTAAAGTACCACCAGCTGACTCCTTACCTGCAGTTAAGGTGAAGTACATTAAGCCGTTAATGGTCTCAACACGGATATCATTGATGCCAGCAGTACCTAAGATATTAACACCCTTTTTGTTGGTGTCAGTATCTTGATCTTGGAATACAACTACATTACGATCACCCTTGAGGTAGCTATCGCTATCAAGAATAATCTTACCGCCTTGCTCTGCAAATACGGCAGCATCCTTGAAGTCAAATACGATAGAGCCATTATCCTTATGAGCGCCCGCACCTAAAGCAATTACAGAACCCTTACCTAAGTAGAGATCTGCGGTATCTGTAGTGTTGCCAAAGGTCTGAGCCTTAGTGTACTTAGCATTAAGTACATCATTAGCATCAACTACATTGCTTTCGTTGGCTAAAGCATCAACAACAATGGAGCTACCATCAGCAAGCGTCTGTTGGCTGTTTACATAGAGTAATGAGCCAATCTTGCCACCCTTCTCAGGGTCGGTTAATGAACCATTCTCTTGAATACTTGCTAAGAATGCACGACCAGAGTCTACATCTAAATCACCCTTAGCATTCATGCCAACTAATAAAGCAGAGTTTTGGAGAACATAAATGTCACCCTTAACAGTGCTTACAACATCAGGCTTAGCGTTAGTAGGAGTATCAGTAAAGGCACCAACCTCTACAACAGAAGTGTTCTTGCCATAAGCTGGATCAATAGCTAAAGCATTACCACCTAAGCTAATGTACTGAGCTTGTAAGAAGCCAGAGGAGTTAACCTTATCAGCATTTGCTGGATCGTACTCACCAACATTGATGAAGGCTTGAGAGGATAATGTTGCACCAGGTGCTTTGGTCATGGACAATACGCCATTTACAACAACCTTAGCATCACCACTAATGCCTAAATCACCAGCAAAGTCAGCTACATCCTTGGTAAGATCGATAGTAGAGGTACCACCATTGGTAAACTCAACATCGCCAGCTGCAGTGAAGGAACCTGCAAACTTGTTTTCCTTACCACCAAAGATAGCGCCACCTGCACCAATAGAGGTTGAAGCATTACCCTTTGCGCCTTCCTCAACCTGAACAGTTACATTACCCATTACCTTAGATAAAGAACCAGCAGCTGTGCCAGTTAAATCTAAAATATTGGCATTGAGTGAAGTGCCCTCAGAGGTATTTAAAGTGCCTACGGATAAGCCCTTAGTCTTAGTACCAACAACATTTAGGGTGCCAGACTTAACCTCTAATGTAGAGGTAGCTTCACCTGCAAAGTTATTAGAAACAGTGACATTGCCTTCAACGTCATTAAAGCCCTTATTAACAACTAATGTTGAATTAGCACCTAATTGAACGCTGTCTACAATACCCTCGCCACCAAGAGTGAAATAGCCCTTCTGAGCAACCTCAACACCTAATGACTCATTCTTGTCATTAACGATAAAGTACTTCTTACCAGAGTCATCACCAGCTAATGGCTTAGCGTTGTATAAACCACCCTTCTTATTAAAGGTTACGGAGTCGCCAGAAGCAAAGGTGTTATCGGTCTTAATAGAACCGAAGTGACCAGTTAAATTATCAACAGTGCTAGTAACACCAGTTAACTGAGCTTCCTTGAGATTATCAGTAGTAATACCTGGTAAGTAATCAACATATTTTTTTGCTTCATCCCAAGTAATAGTCTGATCCTCAGCCTCAAGATCTTCAATTACGCCAGCACCAAGATTTACAATACCATTAATCTTGCTGCCGTCACCAAATACTTTAGTTAAAGCGTCTAATTGATTCTTGGTTAATGTATCTTCTTTAGTGTAGTTGAGGTTTACTTCAGCACCTAGTACTAGATTTCAAAAGTTCGTCACCCCCCCCTACAGTATAGGAGGCAAGTTATAGTTATAGTTATAGTCGATTTTTATAAAAGCTTTGATAAAAATTAGATTATAATCAGGGGCTATGAATAT
>NZ_JALKIM010000056.1 GCF_023050945.1 Anaerobiospirillum sp. NML120448
TATCATGTTTGCCCCTACACGACACCCTACAAGTATAAAAAATTTTTACAAGACAAAATTATAGCTAGCACTGATAAATATCAGAGTTGTATAATGCATTCATGATTTTTTGCTACTAAACACAGGTAATAAGTGATTTGCAAGCTTTCAGTTACGATTAGCCTTGACTGTTTTGAGGTGCACTTGCTTGTTGGTTTTTCCGCTCTCTGTGGAGCTTTAAGAAGTGCTCAGGAGGCAAGCCATTGCAACGACCATTAGGACGGTCAAAGTTGTAGAACTCAACCCACTTTGCAGTCTCTTCACGTACTCTTTGACGAGTTAGTTCAGTGGCTGGAATACGAGCAATCACTTCTTCTTTAAAGCAGCCATTGAGGCTTTCAATCATAGCGTTGTCTAGGCATCTTCCTAGGCCAGATACACTACGCATAAACTTTTCAGAATTGTCAAATTCCTTACAGTATTCTAGGTGCAAGTACTGATGACCACGATCAGTATGTACAAGACAGTAAATACCATCTGGTGCCATTCTAATGACCTCTAGCTGACCGCTTTTAACCATCTCAACTGTTTCCAGTTCTGATAGAGTTGCAGTGAGAATCTTGCCCGAGAATGCATCTTGCCAGAAAGCTACATATAACTTGCCTTCTACGCAGTTAACCTCAGTGATATCTGTACAAATCAACTGCCACTCATCCGTTGGGTTAAAGTCTCTTGAGACATAATTTGGCACGAGGTTATCATTTACGCCATGGTATGAGTCATATTTACGCTGCACCGTATTCTGTTTTTGATACATAGCTCCATTTACTTTCATGGATTTACGTACAGTTTTTACGCTACATGCTATGCCAAACTCGTTATCTAAGTGAGCTGCCATTTTGTTGGCTCCAAAATTCTTCTTTTGCTCAATATTGACGAGAACGACGGCTTCACTTAGTGCGTTAGCATCCTTATATGTAGGCAGTTCGTCGCGCTTTCTGACTTTCTCCATATAAAACTCTCTTCCAGCTGAAACATCAAATACGTGACGAGCTACAAACTTATTGACGTTGCCTTTCATCTTATTGGTGAAATCAAGATAACACTTTACTAGTATCGCAGAGTAATCTCCTGAATATTGGCCTTCTGTGCGGCTAGGTACTTTGAGCACAGCTTCTTTTGCTAACATGTAGGTAGTGATAGCAATAGTAAAGTGTTTCTGATTTGACTCTTGGACATTTGTAGGCAGAGTGCAAAAACCCTCACTAAATGGGTTTACAATTGGCGGTCTTCCCCTTTTACCTTGATATTTAGCCTTATACTCTTCGGCTGACATACCAATATCATATCCCATTAGTCTCTTAAAGGCTTCTTTAAGCCATTCTGGGTTTGAGCTAATATCATCAATAGACTTAAGAGCATCAAAACTTGTAATGCCTAGCCTGAGCGTTTCATCAAGCATTGATACTCTTAACATCAACTGAGAATCTTCCGTCTCAGATACTAAGTCACAAATACCTGTATTATCAGCCTCTAATGTATCTGCATTAGCACTAATATCAGCATCTAAAGAGGTTTGTTGTTCCTCTTCTGAGGCAGTATCCGCTAGTAGCTCCTTTGCATGTATAGGCATCAGCTTCATAAAGCTCAAACCAGATAAATCATGAGGCACAAACAGCTCTTCTGGTAACAAAGAGATGTTCTCAACAGCGCACTTAACACATGGCCAGTATCCACCCATGTCACAATCAATTGTTGCGGTACAGTTGTATACAACCTCGTAAGAATGACAATCAGCTGCTGGCTTAACAACTGAAATGCTGTTAGAGCTAGCTTTTACCTCTGGATTACCAGCAGTCTTATCGAACATAGCATGAGCTAAAGGATAAACAAGGGTATTTAGCGCAATGAAGCTTGTATCAGGAGCTTTACTACCCTGCTTGTAATTAAACTTGTCAGGTAACTCTCCACACTTCTCTAGAAGTCTTTCCTGCTCGCTTTTGTAGTTACAAACTTCTTTATTGCGATAAACTGACTTTCTAACTGACTTCTTCATAGCGCTGCCACGGCGTGCTTTGCCAAACAGTCTTGGAGGCAACTCTGTATTGACTTCGCGATTAAAGGAGTCTGATGATATGGTAAATATCAAATCTGCACTGGTAAAGCTCTCTCTTGTTTCATGATCAATTTGACCAATGTAGAAAGGGTGCTCTTTAGCTCCTTTTGGGCAATATACACCTGCTTCCACGAGGTTATTTGCAGTGGCTGTATCCCCGCTGGCAGGCACTCCAGTGGCTGTTTTTCCGCTGGCAGGCATTCCAGTGGCTGTTTCCCCGCTGGCAGGCACACCAGTGGCTGTTTTTCCGCTGGCAGGCATTCCAGTGGCTGTTTCCCCGCTGGCAGGCACACCAGTGGCTGTTTCCCCGCTGGTAGGCACACCAGTGGCTGTTTCTGCGCTGGCAGGCATTCCAGTGGCTGTTTCCCCGCTGGCAGGCACACCAGTGGCTGTTTCCCCGCTGGTAGGCACACCAGTGGCTGTTTCTGCGCTGGCAGGCACACCAGTGGCTGTTTCCCCGCTGGTAGGCACACCAGTGGCTGTTTCTGCGCTGGCAGGCACACCAGTGGCTGTTTCTGCGCTGGCAGGCACACCAGTGGCTGTTTCTGCGCTGGCAGGCACACCAGTGGCTTGAAGATAGTTATAATATCTTGCAAAACCATCTTTTTTATGGTATTCTGGTACGGATAAGCCATTCTTCTGATAGAAGAACTCTAGAATGTCAAAAGGATCGGATAATCCTGTTGTTTTCTGAATTTCCTTAATAAATAACTCAATGTTTGTTGATGCAGGAATGTTTGGAAAAATTGGAACAAAGTCTTCCTTTTGCGCTTCTTTATTGACTTGATATCTTCTGAGTTCGCCTCTATCAAGTTTGTATGTAAAGGCAACAAACTCTTGAGAAAGCTCAAATGTGCCCATCAAGCAAATTAGGCTCTTTACAGTCTCTAAATCATAACGCTTTGGCGCACATCTTTTACCGTACTTTAGAAACTCCTCAGTACCGTGCAGCTTGATGAATCTGAGATCACAACGTACTGATCCAACATCAGTTTCAAGATTTTTAGCAATTTCTACTGCATTAAGCTTTTTTGAGCTTTTAGCTATTGCAACAAGCTGTTCTGCATAAGAGCTAGTCTTATCAAAAATACAATGAGCCTCTTCTTGAGGTAAAATATCTTTGTACTTCTTAAGATCTTTTACGTTCTTGATATCTAGATAGGTGTGCTCTGCGGTATCAGAGCGCAACATATCTTCATGTGCTAAAAGCACATTTCTTAAGCTATTTCCTTTGTTTTTTCTTACAATCTCATCAATAGCATTCACATTCCATGTGTACCACATAGGATCAACAATCTTGTTGTCCTCGTTAGGAATAAAAGAAGCTACGGATACCCCCTTAATCAGGGGGTATCCGAGCTTCTTACGATAATCTACTAGTGTTCTAAAGCCTACAATTACCTTTCTAGCGAGAACGGTAATATGAGAATCACACAAGCCAGCAGCATATGCCAACTCTACTAATTTACAGGTTTGCTCTAGATCATAGAGATCTTCTTTGTACTTGCCTTCAGTTTTTACTAAATGCTCATAGCTATGGAACTTAGCTATGTCACGAAAGAAGTTAATTGCTCCGTCTGTAAGGCCTGTTAATTCACGAACCTGGCTTTTTAAAAGCTCACCACTCATCATTTTAGGAATGAGTTCTATGCATAAAGAGCGTTGATGTTGAGTCATTAAACGTGGCATAAAATTACTCTAAAACTGCCTAGCATAAAATTAAAACAATTGCAAGTTTTTCCAAACCCGCTTTTCAAGATCTTTGGTATTTATTTTTTTGATAGTGGTCATTATACCAAACCAAGGTAATCGCAACACCAACGACGGTATTGCCTTAGCTCAAACCATCGAAGGTGCCCTCGACGAAACCACCAACATGCTCCAACGTATCCGTGTCTTAGCCGTGCAAGCTGCCAACGGAACAAATACGAACGAGGATCGTAAGGCATTACAACAGGAAGTAAGACAGCTTTCCGAGGAAATTACTCGTATTGCCAAGCAAACAACCTTTGCAGGTGGCACTGTTCTTAATGGACCTCAGAAAGTTCAAGGTAATAATGTTACAAACTCTAAAAGCTTAATTCCAAATGGAGGCATTCTTACTTTTCAAGTAGGCGCAAATGCTGGTGATACTCTGGGCTTAAATTGGAACAAGGCTTTTACCATGGACGGCCTTGCTGACATGGCTAAGATTACACCTGCTGCTAATAAAACTGAAATTGCTAATAAGGGACTTGTTAATAGCCAAGGCACTTTTTTCTGGTCAGTAACTGGAGCAGACTCTGCAAAATCTACTCTCACATATATCGATTCATTCATTCAAGTTGTAGATTCTAAGCGTGCTGAGCTTGGCGCTCTGCAAAACAGAATGGAAAGCACCATTCGTAATCAGGCTTCTATTGCCGAAAATGAGGCTGATGCACGTAGCCGTATTCGTGATACCGATTTTGCATCTGAGACTGCCTCTTTAACTGCCAATAACATTATTCAGCAGGCTTCTCAGACTGTGCTGGCACAAGCTAACCAGCGTCCAACTATTGCTCTTAGCTTATTAGGTCAATAATCTTTAATAGTAATTCTCTCTTTTTCGAATTTTATAAAGGCGAACTTAGGTTCGCCTTTTTTATTGCTTTTGTTCTCAAGAGAGTTGTGAGAGATAGACCTGAGAAGCTTAGTAGTTGGTATTTAATTTCTTTAGAGGGACTGAGGGGCAATATTATTCTTGAGAATGTATTTTATTGTTAAAAGCGGCAAGTGAATAAGGACAACTTATAAGAAACTACAAATAAAAGAAAGAGACCATAGCCTATAAATCCCTTAAATAGCGCCTTTACAAGGTAAGTATTGTGTTTATTGCAATGTGGCACACATGTTGCTCACCATAAGTATATACAAGAAAGAAATTCAGCTTTTAGCTGGTAGTTGTTAAGCAGACTTGTTTGTTGCAAAACAAGAAAGAAGGGAGAGACTTATTATGGCCTTATATGTAAACACCAACGTCAGTTCTATTAATGCGCAAAGAAAATTAACTAATGCAACCAATAGCCTGAATACTAATTATCAGCGCTTAGCCTCTGGTCTTCGTATTAACTCAGCAAAAGATGATGCTGCAGGTCTCCAAATTTCCGATCGCTTAACCGCACAAATCAACGGTTTAAATCAGGGAAATCGTAACACCAACGACGGTATTGCCTTAGCTCAAACCATCGAAGGTGCCCTTGATGAAACCACCAACATGCTCCAGCGCATCCGTGTCTTAGCCGTTCAAGCCGCAAACGGAACAAATACGAACGAGGATCGTAAGGCATTACAGCAGGAAGTAAGACAGCTTTCCGAGGAAATTACTCGTATTGCTGATCAGACCACTTTTGCAGGCGGTTTGGTTCTTAATGGTAAATACGACCAAAACAATAATAAAAACAGTTTAATTCCTGCTGATGGCAAGTTATTATTCCAAGTAGGTGCTAATGCTGGAGATACCTTGTCTTTAAATTGGGAAAGCTCTTTTGATATGAGTGGTCTTGGCGGTTTAGCTGGACTTACCGCTGTTACTGACCCTACAAAGATTGCTAGTCAAGGATATTATAAGAGTGGTACTAAGTATTTATGGTCAGTAACCAGTGCTGATGCTGCTACTTCAACATTAAAGAATATCGATTCCTTTATCCAGGCAGTAGATTCCAAGCGTGCAGAGCTAGGTGCCATCCAGAACCGGATGGAAAGCACCATTAGAAATCAGGCTTCTATTGCCGAAAATGAGGCTGATGCACGTAGCCGTATTCGTGATACTGATTTTGCCTCTGAGACTGCCGCTTTAACTGCCAATAACATTATTCAGCAGGCATCTCAAACTGTACTTGCACAAGCTAACCAGCGTCCAACTATTGCTCTTAGCTTATTAGGTCAATAATGGATTAAATCTCTTTCTTTCTTGTAATTTAAAGGCGAACTTAGGTTCGCCTTTTTTGTTTTAGGTTGATTGCTGATTTTGCTGTGCTCTATGAGGGCGGGCGATTAGAAAAAAATGTGTAAGTGGAGTATGATCAATAATTGGCAAATTGTCATTTTGTACTTAGCTTACTAGTGATTAAAAAGTCTTGTAAGTAAGCCGTTTTATTTTGTTTTGTTAATCAGTTTTTCATTAGTACTCTTTAAAAGAAGTGGTAGTAAATGTTCGTAGGATCACTAACTTCTTTTTTAGGTTAAAGGTTCTAAACATATGGTTAAAAGTGCCTTATCCATAACTTTAGCTTTATTACTGGGCTCAAGCATAGTGCCATGTGTCTATGCTATTGAATATGATGAGTCTCATGAGCAAGTTACCAATGATTTAGAACATGAAAGAGCACAAGCCTTAGAGCGTGCCCGTAATCGTGCTCGTGAGCAAATTGCCAAACAAGCAGAACAAGCTGCTAAAGCTCAAGCGCAGCAAGCGCAGCAAGCACAGAAAGGTTCTCCAAAAGGCTCTACTGAAGCCGAGAGCTATGCTATTGTTATATCCTCTTTAAAAGAGAAATTTAGCAATAAAAGCGATTTACAAGATTATGAAGGTCAGGCTTTAAGTAATAGCTCTGCAGAAGCTGCTGCTGATGTTGCCAAGAACCATAGTACTAAGAATAGTCAAACAGCTACTGCTTTAGCTAAAAGCGCTATTGATTTTGAAAACGAGCCTAGTGAAATAGAGGATGAGACTTTTGCAACTCTCGAAGGCGATGCCAAAGAATCTAGTGTAGAGGTAGTACAAGAATCTGGCGATATAGCTAAAAATGAGCTTATCGAGGCTAATAACAAAGTTCATGAGTGGCGCAATGATGCTGCCTCCGCTCGAGCAGCGGCTGTACAGTCAAAGGACAAGGATAAGGAATTTGTTGATCCTCTGGCTAAAGAGGCTCAGCCTTCTTTACTTAAGCGTATTTTTGGAATAGGGCTTAACTTAGCAGAGGCTAATCCTGTAGATGATATTAGTGCCGCTAATAGCCAATATCTTAATTTAAAGGTATTTGGTGATGTAGAGACCCTTATGAGCACAGCCGACGGCTCTGATACATTGCTTAAGACTATACCTTATAAGATTACTGATGACATGCTTATTCCTTATCAGATTAAGCAACAAGAAACGGCAGAAGAGCTGCACAAAGGTATTTCTTTTGTGGCCTATTTATTCCACATGTATACCCCACAGGCCTCTACTTATAAGATTCCAACTTTCTTTATTGATGCTGCAAAGCTTAATCAAGCACGTACTAGCGTAGCTTTTGGCCAAGATGCTGATTATCAAAAGCTCGTAAGTACCAAAGGCTCAAGTAAGTCTTATCCTCTGTACCATTTAAATATGGTGCGTGATCTCGTTTATACTGAGGGCCCATGTAAGGGTCTTAGCTATATTGAGGCGGATCTCAAGGGTAAGTGCAAAGTAGATCAACAATATAACGGTATTTTATTGTTATCCATGCCTTTGCCTGAAATTGAAGATGAAGGTATTTATACTGGCGTACCTCTCCAGATTACACCTAATGTTTTAAAGTCTAATTTCTTTGCTCAAGGCATGGAAGTAGGTGCTCGCTATATTGGCTTTCATACCTCCTTTGATGAGGTTAAGCAGAAATTTACTTCTCCATTGCATTCTTTAGATAAGCATATTTACTCTCCCACTTTAGGTAGATTTATTTATGAGAATACCTCTTACAAAGACATTGATCCTAACTGCACCCAATTTGATAGTTCGCAAAAGTGTCAGCTGTATTTTGTAGGTATTGAGGTTAACAAGCTTTTAAAGCCAGGCAATCAAGATAGTGAATTTAATTTAAATGTAGTTGGATCGCTCGATTTAGGAACTCCAGACGTTAATATCGCTCCACAAGCCTTAGCTTATGAAGCTGTAGCAAAGGATGAGTTACTTCGTGCCCAAGAGGTAGCCAATGCCTCTCAACTAGCCCAAGAACAAGCAGATAAAATTGCCAAACACAAAGAGGCTGTTGATAAAGACCATAAGGGCATAGCCATTGGCGATTTAATGAATAGAGGTGCAGAGCAAAAAGCCTCTGAGGCTCAAGATAGAGATGCTCAAGAATTAGCAGGCAAAAGCCTAGAGAGTTCTATGTCAGAGCAATCTACTAATGAGAATGCACAAGAGCAGTTGGCTAATAATGAAGCATCAATCAATGCTAATGAGAAAAAAGATGAAGGTTATGGCATTGATAAGCAGGATAGTCTTGAGGCTTTATATGGTATTCCTATCTCTTTTACTCGTTTAGGCAAACCATCTTTAAACTTACGTAATACTATTTTGTCCTCAGATCAGTACAAGAACTACACTTTATTGACTGAATTGGAGATGGCCTTATTATCAGATTTAGGCTATCGCTTAGAGCCTAGAGAATTCTTTGGTAATTCGATTTATAGCTTTGGCTCTGAGGATAATCGTATTACCCGTCATGCTCGTAGACCTTATGCTTTCTACGATCATAGAGTAGGCACTTATAATGTAAAACGCCCATCACGTATGCCTCTGGGTATTGGTGTGCATATTTACGGCTCTTACAATGACGTTATCCATGATGCTATGGTTAATTCTATTGGTGAGGGTTCTTTAGGTGTACGTATTGATGGTACTAAGAACTATTATTACCAAACCTCAAACTCTTCTATTGTTACCAAGGGAGATAATAGTACTGGTATAGGCTTTACTTATGGACGTAACAATAGTGCCTATATTTCAGGTTATGTAGGTGCCTTAGGTAAGGGTGGCATTGGTATTAAGGTCGACATGGGCTCCAATATTTACTCAGATTTAATTGAGTATCGTGGCTCCTATATCCGTGTTAGAACTTTAGATTATTTACAAGGGTCTGCCAGTGTTGAGGAGGCTTCTAGAGTGCCTTTACTTGACGATTTAAATGGCCCTCAAGTTGAGGATTTGATTATTGATGGTGTGGTTGAGGGTTCTCAAGCAGCTATCTTAATTGATGAGTCTTCCTTTGTTAAAAATATCATTATGACTACAGATGCTGTGGTTAATGGTGGTATTTATTCAGCATGGAGCCCAAGTGCCAATGGTAAAGGTCAGATTATGCTGTATCATGACGGCAAAAATACTGATCTTATTGATGCTCAAATTCAATTGCCAGAAGATGAGAGTTTAAAGGATTTAACTACTCGACAAATTATCGATCGCAAGCTCACTACTAATATTAATTTAGGTGTGTTACTTGATGAAAATAACAAACCAATAATGCATGATGCAGAGAAAAATATATATATAGGTAATGAGAAGTCACGAGTAGTGCTCTCAGGTGATATTAGTGGTTCAACATTTAATTTACGTCACTTTGCGGGTAATTCCACTATTTTAGGTGATGTAAGAGCTAATCGTGTGGTAGTTTACAACGGTATCTTAAGCCTAAGTGGTAATGCAGGTTCCATTAATCAAATTAGGAATTTGATTTTGCGCTCTAAGTCAGTATTAGACTATGTAAATGGTGAATCTAGCCATACTTATGTTGACGGTAATATTCGCTTAGGACGTAATGTCACCATTCGCATTGACGCAGATCCTGATGGTATGCCTTTAGATGATATTTCCTATTCTGGAAAGTTCAGTGTAGCTAATTATCAGCTTACTATAGAGCCTGGTGTGAACTACATTGATATGCGACGTTTGGGGGCTGATCCTAAGGCATTTATGAACTTTATGGCTAACTTTGTGGATCAATGTAATAAGCGTTTTGCTCAAGATGGTATAGTTTTAAGATTCCCTCACTATTTATGGGATAATACAGGTGGTTATGGGCGTGAGATTAAGTGTACTGCTCAAGGCTGTCATTTAGGAAACTTTGTTTCCAGTGAAAATAGCTCCAATGTTACTGATGTTGAGCCTTGGCGTTATTATTTATCTTTTGGTGGCTTGATATTATTAATTCTCTGCTCTTATGGCTGGTATTACCTACATTGGTTTAACTTTAGCTGTTTTAAAGCAAAAGATAATAAATAAATACTGTTTCTAGAAACTAAAAAGGGGACATAAGCTTATAGCTGTGTCCCTTTTTGTTTTTAATGCACCTATATTTCAAATTAGTGCATTGTCGTGGCAGGTATATGCGTTTCATCCTATAAAAACAGGAAAACACTACAATGACACTATAGGTATTACTGCATTGTCGTGTAATTGTGTTTATTTCACTATTATCTTGCACAATAAAGCTGACGCTGTCGAATTTTGAAAGATAGGTGTTTAAGTAAGGATTATAGGGCAATAAGAGGCGGTGCTATGGCTCTACAGGTATATTACCTTAAGCCCTACAATACTTTGACAAATAAGGTATCACTTAATTAAGTACAAGCTGCCTAATATGACCTGCAATAGTATTTAAGAGGCCTCATAGCCTAAATGCTTTAAGCCTTATGGATTTATGTACTCCTAGCCTTATAGGCTTATATCCGCACAGCTCTAATTGTAAGTTGTGTAAGTGTATGGATTATTAAGGTGTTGGGGCGGGCGATGTATAGTTGAGCGCTACTAGGCTTAAGCTTTTAGGGTAAAAGAGAAATAGGGTAGGTGACTCTTTTTTGGTGGGTATTGGGCTCGTACTTTTTTAGCCATGCTAAAGAGCGCTAGTGTAATAGAGCTTTGGTGGGGACTTTGCTGATAAAGAAGACTAGCAGCAAAGAGTAGTATTCTCTTAGAGCTGCTAGTCTTCAAAATTAGTTAAAGAACACTGCTGTTAAGATGAATGATTAGCATCTTTTTGTATTTGCTCCATGGTTTCTGAGCTTGAGAGCACAAAAGTGCGTGGTAGGACGCGCTTTTTAAATAAGTAAATAATGCGGGCTACGTATAAGACGCTAGCGCAAGTAAGAGCGCAAATAAAGCCAATCCAGAAACCTTGGGCAGCCATAGGCTCATCAACAATTAAGCCATAAGCTAAGGTATAACCAATAGGCATACCTACAATCCAGTAGGAAATAATGGTGATAATAAAGATAGTCTTAGAATCTTTAAAACCACGTAATACGCCAATTGAAATTACCTGTAAACCATCAGGGAAGAGGTAAGCAGTACAGAACATTAATAAGATAGAGCCTAAAGCAAATACTTCGCCGTCATCAGTATATTGCTTAATGATCAAGTCATTACCAAAATACAATGCTACAAAGCTTAGGATATAGAAGAATAGGCCTAAATATAATGCTCCCATGGTAGTACGATGAGCACGTCTCCAGTGACCTGCACCCATAGCCTCACCTACACGAATAGTAGTAGCAGAAGCAATGGCTAGCGGGATCATAAAGACGATACCTGATACGTTCATAGCAATGGAGTGAGCTGCTACAGTAATTGGTCCAAATGGACTTAGTAATAAAGCAACTAAGGAGAAGCAGGTAACTTCAATAGTTGTTGATAAAGCCAATGGAAAACCAAAACGTAAGAACTCTTTAACCTCAGACCAGGTAATAGGGTATGACTGCTCATAAATACGGCAATTTTGGAAGTATTTAGCTTTCTTAATATAGATAAGCATAAATACAACTGTAATATAGATAGTAATAGTAGTGGCTACACCACAACCAATACCACCTAATTCAGGTGCGCCAAATTTACCAAAAATAAAGATGTAGTTGAGCGGAATGTTTAAGATTAAAGCGATAATACCAAAAATGGAGGATGGCAGAGTATTACCTAAACCCTCCCAGTAACCACGCAAAATATTAAACATAGCAAAGCCAGGCATACCTACAGCTACGGCGATTAAATAGCCCTGACCAACACGCACCATTTCTTTATCAACATTAGGCATGAGTTTGTAAAACAATGGCAGCATACAAACAATAGCACCAATAATGACTGAGGTAATAAGAATGATGATGGTGGCTAAATGCATTTTACGAGCAATTAAATCAGAGCGACCTGCACCTCTTAATTGAGCAACTGTCGGTTGAATAGCCAATGACATGCCTACTAAAAATAGTACGGCAGGCCAGTAAAATGAGGCACCAATGGCTACGCCAGCTAATTGTACAGGGCCTGCAATGCCTGACATTACTGTATCTACTACTGACATTGCGGTAGTAGCAATTTGTCCTAGAAAAATAGGCCAGAATAGTTTAAAGGTTCTTTTAATATCGTGAGTATAGCTAGGAACGAACTCATCGTCGGCGATAGAAGCACTAAAGCCCTCTGGCTTAATGTTGGTTTGCATAGAAATTACTTTTCCAATTAAGTCTTCAGACAATAAAGCAAAATTAAGTACAAAGAGTACTTATCCAAAACGTTACAAAACAAAAAATTTAGTTTAGCTACAACTCTAGTTTTTCAGACATGAAACACATCCTTAGAAGGTCAAAGCCTTATGCAAAGATGATTGAAGGCTCATTAGTCTTGGTGTAAGTCTTATACAGGAAATGCAGAGCCTCAAGATGCCTCCTTATACGCAACTACAAAACTTACGAAATTCTTAAATTAGTAAAACTAAGGCTTATTACAATTAACTTTCCTTATCTTGCCTATGAGTCTTAGTTGTACACTTTTATAATCCTTGCTTATATGCCTTGTGCTAGTACAAGAGCAAGTGACCATTAATAATGCCAATTTTTGTTGAGATGGCACTTACTTAGCTAGTAAAGGTCTTTGGTAAATAATGTCGCTTAAAAAGATAAATAATGCGTGCAGTATAGAGAACACAGCCACTGCTTAAAGCGCAAATAAAACCTATCCAAAATCCTTGGGCAGATAAAGGTTCACTAGTTACCCATCCATAGCAAAGTACTAAACCTACTGGTAGACCAATTACCCAATAAATGAAGATGGTAATTAAAAAAATAGTCTTAGTATCTTTAAAGCCTCTTACTACACCAGATGCTACTGTCATTATGTTTTCGGGTAGCAAATAAATTAGGCAAAAAATTAATAAAGTAGCTCCTAAGATTTGTACTTGGCTATCACTTGAATACAGAGCAACAATGTTTTCTTTAAAGAAGAACAAGATGCTAAAGTAAGAGATATAAAAGATTAAGCCCAATACAAAAGCCGCTTTTGCTGCCTTATCAGCTCCTTTCCAGTTGTTAGCACCTAAACATGCTCCCACTCTAATGGCCACAGCTGAAGCTAAAGACAGAGGGATCATAAAGATCACACCCGAAACATTCATGGCAACAGAGTGACTGGCTATAGTTATCGGGCCAAAAGGAGCTAAGAAAAAAGCTACTAACGAAAAACAAGCCATTTCTATAGTGGTAGAAAAGGCCAAAGGAGTAGAAATCATTAAGTATTTTTTAACTTGCTTGAAGGTAATATGGTAGGTGCACTCAAACAAACGGCATCGAGTAAAGTTTGGTGAAGTGCGCACATAAAAATACATCAAGATGACAGTTAAATATACGGTTAAAGTAGTTGCTACTCCGCAACCAATACCGCCTAATTCAGGTGCTCCAAATTTACCAAAAATAAAAATATAGTTAAGTGGAATATTGATAAATAAAGCAAAAAAGCCAAACACCGAAGAAGGTAGGGTAATGCCTAAGCCTTCCCAATAGTTGCGCATAATAGCAAATAGGGCAAAACCAGGGATACCTGCTGCTGTGGTGTATAAGTACCATTTTCCAATGTAGATCATTTCCTGATTTACATTAGGCAACAGAGTAAAAGCATAGGGCAAAAAGCAGGTTGCAATACTTAATACTACTGACACAGCTAAAATCACAACTGTAGCTAAATAAACCTCAGGAGCAATACGCTTAAAGTCTTGAGCTCCTCTTAGTTGAGCAACTGTTGGTTGAATAATGAGGGCTAATCCAATCACAAACAAACAAGTTGGCCAAAAGAAAGAGGCTCCTATTGATACTCCAGCTAAATGTTGCGCTCCTGCTGCTCCTGCCATTACTGTGTCTACTACACCAGTAGCAGTAGTTGCAATTTGTCCTAAAAAAATAGGGCCAAAGAGCTTAGCTGTATCAACAATTTCTTGTTTAAGCCAAGGGCTATTATTGGAACTAGGTGCAGTGGATTGTAAGTTGGACATTGCAAATAATCTCCCACCTTTAACAATGAGCACAATATAAGGGTAAAGCTGTAGCAAACTTAACAGCAGCTATGTAGTCAGGCGTGACCGAAAAAGAACCAAATTTAAATCGTGCTGAGGTGACTAAATTTTTTGTTGTATAGGCAATAGCTATACCTTTCTTAAGACAGAAAGATATGAAATCTAGTAAACCAAGTACTTATCTAAATGAGATAAACAACAAAAAATAGTAAATAGCCATGGTGGTGGGATAAATTTCTAACAAAGCAAACTAAACGACTGTTTAAGTTTTTAATAGATCATGCTTAAAAAGTCGATTGTTAACGATAATATCAGTAAAAATGCAGTGGTTAATATCATAATCCAAGAAAAGTAAAAGTGCCATACAAGAACTTGAGAAAAGATACGCTCTAATGCCTTAAAAGCACACTAAATTACCTTCTAGCAATTAGCAAACAAGAAATAGATATTTATCTTTTTTAAACGCCAACTAGGCCCATAGAGCTTCACTCAAGTTTTAAGCGCAAAATATAGGGAAAAGTTGAGTGAATTAATTTTGTGAGCTGGATCGTAAAACCTGTAAAAGTCTAACACTAGCTTTGGCCTATCTAAGGCATTTATAAAAACCAATCATAATTATTTTGCCAAAATTTGTACTATTTTTTGCCCCTTTCTCCCCTTGTTCACTCAACTCTAACCCGCCTTATTTACTCGTAAGTAAGTTTTAGCTATGCTCACCACCAAGATTACTGCCATCAAGGCTCTTAAGAGTACTAAACAGTAATGATTATCATTGGTCATTTATTCGTTCATGCCTTTACTTATTCATTCATAGCCATAGCAGGGTATAGGCAATCAAACAGCGTAAGACATTAATGGCCATAAGATTAAGGCAGAAACTAATATTGGGACTGGGACTGGGACAAAAACAATAACGCAGCTAAAGCAGAAGTTTATGCGGTTAATCTTTGTTTTGAGGATAGCTTAGGGGAAGCAACAGAGCTTCAATCAAGTTTTTGGCGCAAAATAGAGGTAAAAGTTGAGTGAAATAATTTTGTGAGCTGGATCGTAAAACCTGTAAAAGTCTAACACTAGCTTTGGCCTATCTAAGGCATTTATAAAAACCAATCATAATTATTTTGCCAAAATTTGTACTATTTTTTGACCCTTTAGCTACGTGCTCGCTCAACTCTGGCTCGCCTTATCTACTCGTAAGTAAGTTTTAGCTTTGCTCATTGCCAATGATTACCCCTTAAAGGATATTAAGAGTACTAAACAGTAAGAATTATCATTGGTCTTTTATTAGTCCATGCATTCACTCATTCATTCCCATTGCTGGGTATAGGCAATCAAACAGCATAAGACATTAATGGCCATAAGATTAAGGCTGACACTAATATTGGGACTGGGACTAAAACAATAACGCAGCCAAAGCAACAGCTTATGCTGTTAATCATTGTTTTGAGGATAGCTTAGGGGTGGCAACATAGCTTCAATCAAGTTTTTGGCGCAAATTATAGGGAAAAGTTGAGTGAATTAATTTTGTGAGCTGGATCGTAAAACTTTTAAAAGTCTAACAATCGCTTTGGCCTATCTAAGGCATTTATAAAAACCAATCATAATTATTTTGCCAAAATTTGTACTGTTTTTTGTCTTTTTTACCCCTTGTTCAATCAACTCTAGCCAGCCTTATCTTATCTTATCTTTAGCTCTTTAGCGGGGATGCCTTTTCTCAATGGCAAGCATACTTCTAAACGCTATTAAGAGTACTAAACAGTAAGGATTATCATTGCTCTTTTATTTGTCCATGCCTTCACTCATTCATTCATGCCCATAGCAGGTCATAGGCAATCTAAGACATTAATGGCCATAAGATTAAGGCAGATACTAATATTGGGACTGGGACAAAAACAATAACGAAGCCAAAGCAACAGCTTATGCTGTAATCATTGTTTTGAGGATAGCTTAGGGGTGGCAACATAGCTTCAATCAAGTTTTTGGTGCAAATTATAGGGAAAAGTTGAGTGAATTAATTTTGAGAGCTGGATCGTAAAACTTGTAAAACTCTAACGCTAGATTTGGCTTATTTAAGCCATCTATAAAAACAAACCATAATTATTTTGCCAAAATTTGTACTACTTTTTGTCCTTTTTACCCCTTGCTCACTCAACTCTAGTCCTCCTTATCTTCTCTTTAGCTCTTTAGTGGGGATGCCTTTTCTCGCTGGCAAGAATACTCCATCAATGCTCTTAAGAGTACCAAACAGCAAGGATTATCATTGCTCTTTTTTTGTCCATGCCTTCACTCATTCATTCATGCCCATAGCAGAGTATAGGCAATCAAAAAGCATAAGACATTAATGGCCATAAGATTAAGGCAGATACTAATATTGGGACTAGGACAAAAACAATAATGCAGCCAAAGCAAAAGCCCTTGCTGTTAATCATTGTTTTGAGGATAGCTTAGGGGTGGCAACAGAGCTTCAATCAAGTTTTTGGTGCAAATTATAGGGAAAAGTTGAGTGAAATATTTTTGTGAGCTGGATCGTAAAACTTGTAAAAGTCTAAAACATAGTTTGGCTTATATAAGAGATTACTTAAGATTCATAAAAATTATTTTGCTCTGTTGGGTGTGTTGTTTTGAGGTGCTCACTCAACATCTTTAGAGAGTGAAAGTTATTTTCCCGTGATGAGTGCTTTAGGTAGCTTATTTATAAGGTACATACAGAGGACTATGTTGTTGGTCTTTTTATCGGCATATACATTGATAAATATTGATTTGTTGTATTGGTAAATCTGATGTTTATCGGCTTTTAGTAAGTTGGCTCAACTGAAATTTCTGACTCTTATAAAAGTGGGGTTGTTTGTTAGCAAAAGTGGTCAAAGGTGGGTGGTTTAATAGTTGAAGTTGAATATCGACTTGGATTGTTCGTGCTTGCTTATTTAAGAGCAAGTTTAAATCACAGTCGTATTTGGCAACTGTTCAAGCTTTTTATTCTGGCTCAATTCACCCTAAGAACCTCTATCAATAAGCCTGAACTAAAGGAGCTGTCTTATGTGATGGCAATAGTTTGATTCATCGCCTATGTGGATCTCTTTACTAAATATTGATTAGTAACCAAGCCTTTGAGAGCAGGTTAGTAAAGATGCACTTAGGTAGTAGGGAATAGTGAGTGTAGCTGCTATGAGCTTTACAAGTAATGCGTCTGTTGCAATGAAAAATTTTGGTCTCGTTTTAGGATCAATGTTATGGACTGTTAATTCCTCAGCACAAGATCTTAGCTGTGAGCAAAACCAATGTTTAAATGAGTGTGATGGTTATGAAATACAGTCAATTACAGACTCTTCAGTTAGTGATTTTCTTAAAGATAAGTATGCTTTTACTTATAGCTTTGACTCTTCTAACACTCAATTAGTATCCCGTGTTAATAGTGTTGAGCAGGAGGCCTTATCCAAATTTACCTTGATTAAATCTGATAAGGTAATCCATGACAAGGCTGATAACACTTTATCTTCTGTAATTATCAATAATCATATTTGTCCTATCCCTCAAAGATGTGCCGCTGTACAAGATAAGGACTCAGGTTTTGCCAATGTAGTTGCAGGTACTGATAGTGCTTTAGTTGCTCACAGCAATAATGCTATTGGAGCTGCTATGGCTCAATCCCAGCCAACAAGCAGCACCTATCGCTTTAATAACATGTCCTCTCAAAGCGTAGCAGCAGCTAAAACCCAAGATATGATGGCTTATTTGCTCAATATTCATATCACTCATGCTCCTCATATTGAGGATATGGCTTTTACTGAGGCAGCCTATCGCAGTATTGATCATTTAAAAGGACAGGTGATTAATGCCTCCACTTTACAAAACATGCTCGACTCTTTGTCTTCTTATTACCAAGAGCATGGTTATGCCTTATCAAAAGCTTATTTACCAGCTCAGACCATTGACAATGGCGTAATTGAGGTAGTGGTTGCCAATCCAAAATTCAACAACTTTACTATTGAAAATAAGTCATTGGTATCAGATGACTACCTTGCCTATTTAATGAGCGGTATCACTGACTTGTCAGGAAAGGATGTTACTACAGAGGAACTTGATAGTCAGATTAGAAAACTTGCTGATTTGGGTACTTTTTCTATGTTAGGAGAGGCTAATAATGCCGATCCTCATGGCCTATTAAAGGACATTGATTTTACTGTAGCTCCTACCCAAGATCGCTTTAGCTTTGCTCTCTTTACTGATAATCAGGGTAATAAGAGTGCTGGTCGTTATCGCTTTGGTGGTTTAGTTGAAATCCAAAGTCCTACAGGTAGTGCAGATCGCATGCTACTTAGTTACGCCCGCTCCAATGAGAAGCAAAATAATTACTCTTTAAGCTATCTTTTGCCTATTAACTCTCATCCAACTACCTGGGGCTTAGATGTTTGCTATAGCGATTATGAGCTTAGCGGCTTTTATCGTGAGTTAGGTGCTCAGGGTACTTCTTTGAGTGTAGATACTTATTTAGTTGAACCTGTTATTAGAACAGAGCAGTCTATGTTTAACCTCAAAGCTGGCGTACGCTATCGCAAATTAGTAGATGAATACAGCACCTTTGACTTGAAGTTTAAAAAGCATACCTGGTCAGGATACGCTGGTTTTTCTGGTTTTAATTATTTAGGTGATTTTCTCTTTAATCATGAGACCAAGCTCTTTGCTACTCGTGTCTATTGCGATGACGAATTTGAGGCTGTGCCTGAGCGTACCTATCTAACTTTAGAGGGCAAAGTAAGTTTGGGCTATAAATTTACTGATGAGTGGTATGCCCGTACAGGCCTTACTTATCAAATGGCTAACCAAACTCCAGATGGAGCAGATGCTTTCTTAGCTGGAGGTGACACTGGTCTAAGAGCCTATGAGTTTGGTGATATTAGCGGTGATGGTGGCTTTATTTGGAAAAACGAAATTAAGTACTTCCCTAAAGCTTTACCTCAATTTGAGTTTACTGCCCATATTGAGACTGCCAAAGTTTATTACCACGACTATGCAGATGAGAAAGCCTCAAGCGCAGGTCTAACAACAAACTTTCAATATGAGGGCTTTCAGCTTGAGGTAGATATGAGCCATGGTATTGGCACCATGCCTATATTTGCCCAGGATAGAGCTGCTATTAAGTTTAATTGCTCTTATAGCTTCTAACAGCGCTCCTTTTTCTTTTGGTTTTTTATATGGGTCTTTAGCGTAAATGCTGGAGGCTTAGGACACGCACGTCCTTAAAGACTAATTAATAAGTCTTTTTAGCAGAGCTAAAGCCCATCAACAGTCTTTAAACAAGCAAGTCAAGTTCTCGCCTAACAAGGTTTGATTACTTAAGAACAAACAGTTTTTAAGTTTCATTCTGTAGGTGGGCGAGGACTTTTTTAAGTGAATTTTTACCAGCCTTTCTAAGTGTTTATAAAGGTTTATTTTTAGGTGATATATGAAAACTAATACTTCTCTTTGTCAGCCTCAAGGCTCCCTTTTATCTCAAGGCAATGACGCTGCTCCTACCAATAATCCATGCAAGCTTAATAAGCTAGTAAAGCCAATGCTCTCTACCTTATTCCTAGCCACCGCAGTGGCCGTAGGTATGCCAACAGCTTTAGCCGCCCGCCCAACAGGCCTCCCAGTCATTGATAAGGCCAATAACGCTCATATTAGTCAAGATCACACAAGCCTAACCATTACCTCTGAAAAGGACAAAAACAATGCATTACTCCTCTGGAAAAACTTTAATGTGCAAGGTGGCAAATCAGTAAAATTTGCAATTGATGGCGTTCAGGCTAATACCAAGCCAGTCTCCTTTTTAAACGTAGTAACAGGCCCTGGCCGTAGCAACATTGACGGAAATGTCGTCGATGTAAGCAATATAACAGGCAAAGTTAATTTCTATTTGATTAATCCAAATGGTATCAATGTTAGTGAATCTGCCAATATTGCTAATATGAGAAGTGTTTATTTAGGCACTCAAAAGGTAAGTCAAAAGTTTCTTAATCAATTTAAGGATGGTGCTGCTCCTGCTATTGAGATGGCTGCTCTTCCTAATAATAAAGGTATGGGTAAAGTTACTTTGATTGGCACAGTGAAGGCTGACAACTTAAAGGTTAATGGCAGCCAAATTGTTATTGCTGATGCTAGCAATATTGTAACTGCGGACAGACAAGGTTCTGTTGAGCTGCATAGCTCTACTAATCGCATTGATGTAGGCGGAGCAAAGCAAGATAAGGCTTCGTTTGAGAAAAGAAGTGGTCTCAATGGAGTAAGTGGCAAGCAGGTTAAGGCCAGTGGTGCTCATGATAATGGTCAGTATGTTGAACACTTTGACCAAAAGGCTATCTACAGTATTCCTTTGCTCGATAATCCTTACGACAGCAATAATTTTGATGAAATTGCCAATGACTTAAATGGTAAGTATTGGTTAGCTGATGACTTGGTTGTAGAGGCTAATGACCGTCTTATTGGAGATCAGGCCTTTACAGGTAAGATTGATGGTGCTTTCCATACCATTAAGTTTACTGGAGAGCTTAGCAAGAATGGCCAAAGCGCTGATTACGGTGTATTTGGTAAGTTAGACGGCGCTCATATTGCTAACTTAAAAGTCATGTCTGAAAAGTTAGTAGTTAAGGATGATTTAAAGGGTAGCAAAATCAACTTAGGTGCAGTAGCTGGAACCATTAAGGACAGTACTTTACACAATGTAGAAGTTGTTGATTTTAACTATAGCTTTGCTCAAGGCCTAGTAAGTGCTGATTCTGCTTTAGGTGCATTAGCAGGCAAGAGCGAGGGTAAGAATACTTTTAGCAATGTACTTTCTTATTATGATGTCGCTACTCAAGATATGCTTGGTCAAAAAGCAGCTTTAGGTCAGCTTCAATACATTGGTTCTTTAGTAGGAAATAATGAAGGCACCATTAATACTAATTTACTAGTATCAGGTATTAGTCAGGCTAAGTCTCAATATAAGCTTAATGCTATTGCTATGGGCAATAAGCAAGATGTTAGCTCTGATATCAATAGTGCTTATGACAAAGCACTACAAGCCTTGATGGCTCAAGGTAAGAGCAAGCAACAAGCTGAGACTGAGCTCAATAGCACTTATGCTTTTAGCTTATTAGAGCAAGGTGGTAAGAGCACAGTAGTATTTGGTGCTAATAAGGGCTTTTTAAAGCCATTTTTTATTGAGGACTTTAACTTTACTTATGATGGCAAGATTCATAATTATGAAGATTTAGTCAACAATGAAGGCTTTAAGCTTGAAAACTTACTTTCTAAGAACAATAACTTAAATTATGCACAAAAGGATGCAGGCAATTACGGTTTTAACTTTGTTACTAGAGTAGAGAACCAAGATTTAGGTCATGAGTATTTCTTTAGCTATCAATATGCTGGCGATACTTGGGATCAATCACAAGGTGGTTCATTAGCTTTACAAAATCGTACTAATAGAGCTGATGCTCTAATGGGTGTTGGCACCTTAAACATTAATAAAAAGACTATTTCTCTAGAGCTTAAAGACCAAACCATTGAGCATGATGGTAAGCCAAACCTTGAGATTAATCGTGATACCATCAACAACTATGACCAAGTAATAGGTTCATTAGTACATGGCGATAAGATTGATGATTTACATCTGTCTTTACAGTTAAATGGCTCTACTATTAGCGCTAGCGCCAATAGCAATAATTATGAGGTTGTTATTAAGGATGGTGTACTAACTAAGAAGCCTGCTCCAGTACCAACTCCAGATCCTTTACCTCAGCCACAACCACAACCACAACCTGAGCCTCAGCCTTTACCTCAGCCACAACCAGAGGAAAAGCCAGAGGTTAACCCAAATCCTTTACCACAAGAGCCAGAGTTTAACCCTCAGGATAAGCCTAACGATGACAGCAATAAGAGCTTTGCTGATTTAGTTGGTGCTCAAAGCAAATGTCAAAACTGCTCTCATTATGAGCAAGATAAGTTTTTACCATTTGCTTGGCTCATGGATAACAGTTATGTCTCTTTGGCTGGTTTAGATTTTTCTGAGATGGTTTTTTCTTATTTAGACCCTGATTATGACGAGTCTTCTATCTTTATGCCTAACAATAATAAGTTAGTGGCATACAACGATGTTGATTTGACTATGAGCACTACTAAGGAGATCTTTAAGCTTATGAACTCTACTCTAGAAGAGCACAGTCTAGCTAACAAGCTCAGCCAATTAGCTATGGAGATTAAGCACAAGGCTGAATACGTGCTTAGTATGATTGCTAACAAGGGTGAGCATAAAGATACATTAGATAGTTCAAGTCAGGACTTAGCCAAGGCAGCTAATGAGGCTTCAAGCAAGCAAAATGCTGATGATTTAATTGGCTAAATAATAGTTTCCTTTCTAAGGAAGTGTTAAGGCATAGGGCAGCAGGAGCAATTCTGCTGCCTTTTTAATAGCTTTCTATCTAAAGACCGTTAACACAACTTTAGTTTGCAAAACGAACCGCATAGTAAGTATGGGCAGTAGGGATAATCCTGCTGCCCTTTTTTTTATTTGTTAAGTTAAGTGCTAAAGGTTCACTCATTCATTTAAGGGAGGGCCATACAGAGGGTAGTTCAATAGTTTTTTTACAGATATTAAGTAAAAACCTCGTGAAAGTGGGCAGTGGGAGTAAGTCCT
>NZ_JALKIM010000057.1 GCF_023050945.1 Anaerobiospirillum sp. NML120448
GTCAAGGTAATGGTAGTGGCAATAATGAGACTGAGACTGAGGCTAAAGCTCCAGCCTTGCCTGTAGCACCAGAAAATGGTGGACTAACTACTGGCTCTGAGGAAACTAAGGTGCCATCAGTGCCACAGGAAAATCAAACTGCCAGTCAAGGTAATGGTAGTGGCAATAATGAGACTGAGACTGAGGCTAAAGCTCCAGCCTTGCCTGTAGCACCAGAAAATGGTGGACTAACTACTGGCTCTGAGGAAACTAAGGTGCCATCAGTGCCACAAGAACAACATACCACCAATCAGGGTAATGCAAATGGCAATGCTGCTAACCAAACTGAGGCTAAAGTACATGTAGCACCAGAAAATGGTGGCATGATTACTAGTGCTGAGCAAGAGGGCAAGCAGAGTGCAGAATCATCTGTTAAAGCTGAGAATAATGGCTCCGCACAGTTAGCCACTCCAGCTGTAAAGTTGCCTCCAAAATTTGAAATTCATAGTCCAAAACAGGATGATAAGCAACAGCAGAGTGCTTCTAGCAATAATGAGCCGCTTAAGATACATGAGTTCTGGGCTGAGCATCCAAAGGTATGGAAGCTTATCGAAAGTTCAAGTCAAATTTTTGATGACAAAGAACAACTACGCCTAATTGAGTTTGAGAACAATGAGAAAGCTTTAATTCAAGCCCTTAAAGACAAAGGCATTGATCCAGTGCTCACTAAGAAAAAGCTAACTTGTAATGGAGCAATTTTTAGTTTCGATGGCACTGGTAATTTTGATCTTTCTAAGATTAAAGAAAGCGACAAGCAATACTTTTTGACTAAGTATAAGGTTGATATAGTAGAGCTGCGTCCTAAGCCAGGTGAAATTGATGTTTATGTAAAATTTAAGCATCGTGCCTTTGTTTCTTATTTATCACTGCTAAAAGGTCATGATTTTAATTTCGATTTCTATGAGTTCAATGGGGAAACTTATCGCGGCTTTAACTCCAAGTTTATTTTAGGTCTGGGTGAAGAGACAGGCGCTACAGTCTATTTAGACTTGCGTAAAGATTCTCCTCATACACTAATAGGAGGTAGTACTGGTTCTGGAAAGTCAGTTTGTCTTAACACTCTTTTGTTAGATATGGTGTTAACCAATCTGCATAACGAGCTAGAGATAATCTTGGTTGATCCTAAAGGTGGAGCTGAGTTCTTCTTCTTTAAAAACTTGCCTCACTTAAAAAAATACGGATTAATTACTAATCAAAAAGAAGCTTTGGAAAAGATGGAGCTTTTAGTTGATATTATGGAGGAGCGCTACCAAGAATTTACCTCTCTAATGGCTTTTATCCAAAGCCAAGGGCATCAACTTAAGTCCATTATCAATACTATTGACGCTTACAACAAGATTTGTTGTCAATATCAAAGAGGGCGTTTGCCTCACATTTTCTTTGTTATGGATGAGTTTGCCGATTGGTTTGGTGATGATTCCTTTAGAAAACGTGCTAGCGAATATGTTAATCGCCTTGCCTCTAAGGCTCGTGCTGCTGGCATTCACTTAATTTTGGCAACTCAACGTCCAGATGCCAAAATTATGGAAGGTAGCATCAAGGGGCAATTGGACAATCGTATTTGCTTAAAAACAACGGATTCAATAAATTCAAAAATCATATTGGGCGATAATGAATTTGATGCTTCAAAACTATCAGGTAATGGCCATATGATTTGTAAGTTGTCAACAACCTCCACAGCTCAAGGCGGCTATATTGATGGGGGTAAATTAAGCGATATGATTCAACGTATTATTGAAGATTATGAGGATAGACTTAAGGTTTCCAACTAGTCTGCTTGTTAGTACAACTTTCTATAGTTAACTAAAACCCGCTGACAAAAGCCACAAAGGCTCTAGTAAGGCGGGTTTTTTATTGCTCACGAACACTAAATTTATTACTTAATCCAGGACTTATTGCATTTAAAGCAGGTCTGGAGGAGCTATTGGGATTTATGACACCTGTACATGATGAATACTAGTGCGGGCGCATTAAGAGTTCTTATGACAACGGCACGCTAAGGATAGGGCGCATGATTGGCTATAAGGGCAGAGGCATGCTGAGGATAGCGAGCATGATTTGCTCGAAGGGGATAGGGGTGATGATGGGCGGGCGCATTAAAAAAGCTCTAAGGGCTAGGCGCTTAGAGCTTTAGGATAATTATAAGCTAAAGGCTAAGCTTGGAGGTATAGGCTTTAGCTTTAGGTTGAGTATTCTATTTGGTTTCCTCTGCGATCTTGAAGTAGGAAATACTATCAAGTAAGGAGTGGAGGGCAACCACAGTCTTGTCGATAATTTCTTGAGTGTTCTGAGTTTCAGTATTAGCGTCTTGAGCTAAGTTAGAAATATCATGGATATTGGTAGAGATTTCGTTAGTGGCAGCTGATTGCTCCTCGGCAGCAGAGGCAATTTGAGCAATTTGCATATTAACGTGATCCACGTGCTCAATCATATCACGCATGGTGCTTTCAACCTCAGCAGTATCTTGAGAGGTTGCTTCCATAGTTTGTACTGAGTGGTTAATGGATTCAGCAGCATTGGCTGCATCTTTTTGAATGTCAGCCACCATGTCAGCAATTTCCTTGGTAGACTCAGAGGTACGGCTTGCCAGCGCACGCACTTCATCAGCTACCACGGCAAAGCCACGGCCTGCCTCACCAGCACGAGCGGCCTCAATGGCTGCATTTAAGGCTAAGAGGTTAGTTTGAGCAGCAATTTCTTCAATAGTATTAACAATGGAGTTAATGTCTAAAGAGCGCTTTGCTACCTTCTCAACAGCAACGGAGTTGGAGTGAATCTCATGGCTCTGCTTGCGAATAGCTTCAATGGTTTGCTGAATACGGCCTACACCATTATCAATAATTTCCTTGGTGGTAATAGACTTTGAGGAGGCTTCTTCGCAGTTCTTAGCAATATCCATAGTAGTGGATAGCATTTGCTCGGACGCTGCTGATACAGTAATTGACTTGCCCTCGCATTCGCCAACTTTTTCAGCAATATTGCGGGACATTCTAATTACTTCACTTAAGGTCTTATTGGTTAAATTGGAGTTTTCAATTACATCCTTTAAGGCCTTGTTCATATTATCTCGTAAAATACGGATCTTATCGATGATATTGCCAAAGTCGTCTTGGTAATAGGCAGCAATGCGATAATTGAAGTTGCCCTTACACATTTGGTCAATAAAGTTTCCTTGGCGGGTAATGCACTTAGAAATGTAAGAAACGATAAGCCAAGATAAAATCACACCAAAGATAATAGAGGCTACAGCTACTGCAATTGAAAGGTAAGCCATGCGCATATCGGCAGCTTCAGTAGCCATGCTGACAATGAGCTTGTCTTGTTGAGAGATGGCGTATTCAGAGGTTTTAATCAGCTCGATTACTTTAGGACGGAGTACAGTTAAATAGTGTTTTAAGCCTTTATCTTTGTCTTCTTTGATCAGCTTGACGCTTTCTTGATAAGGGCCCATTAATACTTTGGCATCATCCTTAAGCTTAGCAATAGTACGCATGTACTCAGGGTCGGATTGCAAGTCACCAATACGCTGAGGATTCATAATATCGGCTGTAGAAATCACGCCACGAACAATGTTTTCTGTTTCAGTTCTAAACTGGCTATAGTCAGATGGGGCTCCTGTAGATTGAGATAAGTAGGCTAAGGTGGTGTTATCCATTACTCGCAAGCTATCCTGGAAATTATTAACACGCACCGCAGAGCGTCCCAAGATAAGTGATACATGTTGAGCGGCACTTACACTGTTGTAAATAGCAGTGTAGGATACAGCGGCAACAATTATTGTCATTGTAATAAGAGTAGCAGAAAGGATAAAAAGCTTTAGCTTACTGCTTAAATTATAAAAACAATCGAACATTTGTACTCAACCTCAGTAAGGCCTATACCTATTAGTATTACTTAACTAGCAGAACTAGATAGCAATGCTAATGAAGCTTAATAAGCAGTGATGGATAGGTCTTAGCGACAACCCTCGTTAAATAGACAAAAAGCAACGAGAAAAAATAAAGATTAATAATTACAAGACTAGTAGGATCCAAAAGAAGAGAACTTACATGATGTCTTGCATTCCTAGTACCTATGGATATGCCACAAGAAACAGGTACTTATGTTCTTGCTCAAGAAATTAGAAAAGTCAGAGACAAACGGCAGAATCTCTAAAGTCTAAAAGAGCAAGCGCCATATAGAGACTGTCGTAAAGTATCCATAAGTATCGTTTTGCTTAGACTATTGTGCTTTGTTATTTAAGTGAACAATAAAACGCAAATTAAGGCAGCTCTATAATGGCGTTAAGAGTAGAATGCTTGATTTAGTCAAGGATTTACTGCTCGATATTATACGACCAGAATAGTGCAACAAAACGCATTTTTGTAAAAAATCAAAACTATAATAGATAAATTCTTAAGGTAAGATTCTTTACATGGCCTATTAAACAAAAGCAAGGTATCACGTCACAAAATTAATACGAGTTATTAGCCAATATTGAAATTTGTGAGATTGATTAAATAGAAGCTAAACAGTGCTAATAGATACTAACCAACGTTCTCAAAGATAGCACAATAGTAAGATGATAGTAGCCAATAAATGGCTTATTGGTCATTATTATCATCACAAGAAAAGTTAATCATTCCCTAAAGTAAAGAAAGCTTAGCTATCTATTAGAACAAGGCGATATAAAAGCTAGATTAAGAAAAAAGACCCGATAAGTTAACTCAAAAATTTTTGAGTTAACGAGGTAAAGATGCTGCGACTAGTTTAGTTAAGTTTAAAAAATATTCCTTATGCTTGGGCAAGGCCAATTTGCAAGTCAAGCTCGAGAGAAAATACCTAACAAAGCTTAAACGCAAGCCATTTTAGTAAGGAGTAGGGGCTCTGAAATAAAGAATTTTAGGGATCTTTTACTATAGTTTGCTTTGTACAAAGATTGACCCAAAATGCAAGATCTATTATTCATGCATCAAAATGTGAAAGAGTGGCATAAATATGGCGTTTTATTAGTTATAACGCAGTCTTATCTTTAGTTATTACTATGATAAGAGCTAATTTGTCAAAAAAACTTAAGATAAAAATGTGAGTTAGAACCAAATATTAATATGAGTTAGATCACAAATTTAAATAATTTAATTGGGAGTAAATATATAAATTAGTCTCAAATATTGTTGAACCTGCGATATAATAAAAACCATCGTTTTGCCTATGTTTAAATTGCTTATATGCTTATTTGAGGTTTACTGTGAACGAATTAGAACGCAAAGCTCATGTATTTAAGGCCTTGAGTGATCCTAATCGACTTAAGATTTTAAAAATCTTGAAAAAGGGTGAAATCTGTGGCTGTGAACTCTTAAAGGAGTTAAATATTAGCCAACCAACTCTTTCTCATCACATGCGCATTTTATGTGAGGCTAACATTACTAAAGGTCGTCGTGAAGGTAAGTGGGTCTTCTACACTTTCAACATTGACGGCATTAAGTTATGTCGCAAGTCTTTAGAGTACTTTACTACCGTTGACGATGATTTAATTGCTGACCAGCACTTAATGTAGCTTTTGTCATCAGTCTTTATTTAATGTCTTCTTTAGGTACAACTAAGTTTATTTAGTTGACTTTTAGCTGAAAGTTATCTGTTCATTTCGGCATAAATCCTTGTGCTTCTCTTTTCTTTATAAGCTATCACAATATAGATCTACCCTCCTAACTCATAGTTTTGCTATATACTATTGGTCTAACTTTTCTAACTGGATTAAAGATTTCTATGGCCAAATTAGCATCTAATCATGATTGTAAGCAGCAAACTAATGTCAGTGAGCAAGAAATGTTAGCTCAGGGTGAGCTATTGGGCAAAGCTATGCAAGGCATGCTAAAAGATGCTTTTGCAGAGGCAGTAGTTAATGCAGCCCTAGGTGATGGTAAAGAGGCTGATATTAACCAAAATATACACAGCAAATTACAGGCACTGCTAACAGGGCAAGCAAGTAAAGAGCAAACAGCTGCCAAAGAAGAGGCACAAGTGTCTAAGTCTGAGCAAGTGCTAGAGCAAGCACTTGATCCTGCGACTGCTCAGGAGCAGGAGCAGGCACAAGCTCAGGAGCAAGATAAGAGCGCTCAAATTGCAGAAATTAAAAAGCACTTGCCAAATTTGGAGCTCTATACTCAAGTTCAGCTAAAAGCGGTGAAAGAGCATATTGAACAGTGCTTTGGCCCTATCTATTTACAAGTGGAAGACAGTCAAACTGATCACATTAAATGTGATATCGATATTATTAAGCCTAGCGAAAACCAAGAGGGCGCTTGTCAGTATTTAGTTACTAAAGGTATGGGCGCTCATAAAATGCCTGTTCCTGACGAGTTTAAAGCCCTTAACTTAGATAGAGCTGAGTTGTATTTAGCTTTAGCTAGTGATTGGAATCTTGAGTCCGAAGAAGAGCAAGAGAACTGGCCTATCACTTTATTAAGTGTGCTCTCACGTCTGCCTTTTGTGTACGATTCATGGATGGCTCAGGGTCATATTATTTCTTTCCCTCAGGATGAAGACTATGCTCCAGGAACTAATTACGCAGGTGCTATTTTATTAAATCCTGCCCAAGATAGCTCTTATGGTTTAGAGTTAGACAACCTAGGACACATCAATTTTTACCAAGTAGTGCTGCTCTATCAAGAGGAAATTGACTACGCTGAGCAATACAGTGCTCGCACCTTAATGAAACTTATGGATAAGAGTGCCTATGTATGTAGCAAAGATAGAGCACTAACCAAGCTTAGAAAGCCAAAGCATAAGGTAGCCTTGTAAGATAAGGGGTATAGTGATGGATCTTGATGAAATGATGGGTATGGATCTCTTTTGGGGAGGTAATTACACCATTATCGATGGCCCTTTAAAGCGCACTTATGATAGTGTGATCGAGGACAGTTATACTTATAATTTTCAAGAGCGCCTTGTAAGTAAAGAGGCTAACAATATTGATGGCAACTTGCCCGAATATATTGTGGGCATGGTAAAAAGATCAATAAGCTATGTAGGTACTTACCAGGAGTGGTTTAGCTTTGATGGTTTATTTAATGGACCAGATATTCGTTTACTAACGGCTTTAGTTCAAAGACATGTACTAGCCCATGCCTTGCAAGAGTACTACATAATTGAGGCCATTCGCGACTACAATCATCAAGAATCTTTAGACCATCAAGCTTGGAACAATCCTGGCTACAATTGTGAATATGCCTTTGGAGTTCCTCGCCATACCTTATGCTATGTAGATCCTGTCCGTTATGCAACTATTTATAAGCATGAATGGATGAAGGACTATACTCCAATTTACTATCAAGATAAGGAACTCTTTGAGTTAAGTTTAAAGGTCTCTTCTTTAGAAAGATTGGCCTATAGTTATGACTCAAACAGCAGCTCCAAGATGTTAGTTGATTATTATTTGTTTAATCAACATAGCTTTAGATTAACTGTCAAAGAGATTGAGGAAATCATAAGTAAGCACATGATTCTTTGCGATAACGAGCAAAGGAAAATGTCTATTATGATGTCCAATATCAAGCGCCATCGTAAGTCCAAAGTTACCCATGTCTTACGATACAATAAAGGTGAGATAACTTATAGCACTATTCCAAAAGTGCCATCCAAAATGCTCAAAGCTATAAATATCTAAAAGCCCCCCATCTAAGACATAGTATTGATATCTCTAGATGAGGGCTTAAAGCTTTGGTTTTTTGTGTAAATGCCCTTGTTAGAGCCAGTGCTAGTGCCAGAGCCTGTATAGGCCCTGGCACCTGCGCTGGCGCTAGGGCGTTTTAGGCTTTGTTTTCAACGCTTAGGCTTACAGGTGGCACAATGGAGCGGAAGGTGCCAAAGTAAACTGGAATGTCGAAAATTGCAAATAGTGGTAGTACACGCTCTAATAAGGCCTTAAGGTCAAAGGCAATAAAATCGACATAATAGTATTGTGAGCCAGTAGCTTGACCTACTAATAGAGCATCGTCGCTCCCCAACTCGTCACAAATAGTCTCTTGTAGCTTACTTAAGAACTCATCAAACTTAATAGGGGAATTGAGTGCAAAAATCTTTTGGCCCTCAAAAGCAAAATAGCCAGCTACAGCGCCATTTTCATGCAATTCGTCAGTAAGACGATAATCATTGCCCTTAAACTCATTGATAAGCTGGAAACAACGGCTATAGCCTTTTACTACATCAGAGCGATCTGGCACAATGGTGCATTTTACGCTGTCGTGTGGCTCTAACTTATCATTAGCAACGGATGGCTTATTAGGCTCGTAATCACGATAGCTTGAGTCTAAGAGCTCTTTAGTTGGGCCGTCTAGTTTAACCTGTAACTTAGTTAGCTCATCATACAGACAAGATAAAGGTACTGGGCCTAAGATGCTGTCATCAGGAGCTTTGAGTTCATAAATCACATCAAAGGTAATTCTTTGGCTTAAAGCACCAATTTCACCTAAAGCACTATTGGCTAAATCAAGGTGCATTTTATAAGCGGCATAAAAATCATCTTTTAAGAGATTTTTCAGCTGTGGACAGTGTAAGAATACATGATAGTCATCATTGCGTTTGTTAACAAAACACTTAACGCTATCGTGATTTAATTTGGTTTTACCAAAATTCAAGCTAAAAGAGCTATCACGAGGTAAGCCTAATCTTAATTTAATTAATTGGGTAAGCTCTTTAGGGGCATGCTCAATAAAGTAGTTAATAGCTAAAGCACGAGCAATATTACCCATAGGCTCAAAGGTAATAGTAGGATCCCATACTTGAGCGCCTGGCTCTTGAGTGCAGCTTAAATTAAAAGAGACACGGGCAAAAGCAATGTTTAAGAGCTCCATTACCTTTTTGTGGAGTTCTTTGCTGATGACATTAGGGCTTTGGTATTGCTCAGTGATTTCTTTAAGCAAGCTTGGAACTTGCTCTAGTAACTGCTTATAGCACTCTTGAGAGCGCTCGGTAAAGTTATGAGCAAAATTTGGAATTTGCAAAATATCAATACAGCTTTGCAGATATTGGGCTGAGGTAGCACCATATTCCTCGTCTTGTTTGGCTTTGCTTAAAAAGCGCATGGCAGCCTCAGGCTGTCTTAAATAGTAATAGCAAATACCTACATGGTAATTCCAAATAGGGGATTCATATAAGGTAACGCCATGGCGTAAGAAGATCTCTAAGGCTTGTTCAATCTTAGAGCGATCTTTACCTTCGGAGAGCATGAAATAGTAAGAAGCCAACATACAGTCGTCTTCAACAGAGCGCTTAGCAGGATCTTTGTTTTCAATCACGGCCATAGCTTGTACAAACTCAGCATTAAATTCCTGCTCTTGCCCTTCATTAAGACTTTGGTTCTCGTTACTCATTCAATTCTCCTAAAAAAAATTATAAATAACACCCTAAACTCGAAATAATGCCCGAATTACGAGTTTTTAGAATACTTACAGGCCAATATAATAGCACTCAGACAGTAATATTTTAGCTTGAGAGCTCTAAATAGGTAAGCCCCTAACCACAATGGTAATTGCTCTGCTGGCAAGAAGGCTAGAGGGCAAGCTTTGTTGCTTGCCTGCTCTATGGATAGCTCGCTATCTTTGGTGCTTGGGTGCCTTAGCTTTTAAGATGGGCCATGGGGCAAGCTAATTTGCTGGTGCACTAATTTAATTCTATTAAGAGAGCATAGCTTTTATATGGCTTGGGCCCGTTTAAGAGTGTGTCAGAGCGGGCCTGAGAGGGCCTGGTCTGGCCAGGATAGGCCAACTATAGCCTGTCCCTGGCAGTACATGGTAAGGCATGGCACCTGCCAGGGGGCAGGTATGGCCTTACAAGGTTGTGCTGGGGCTTAGATTGCTAAACCTTGATTAATCAAGCTCTTGGTTAAGAGTGCTTCTTTCTATAGCTTGTTAGAGGGCGCTGGAACTTAACGTCCATCAAGTCCTCAGGGGTTAATGGCTTATCTTTACTAAAAACTTTAGCCATAAGATAGCGCTTATTAGTGCGAGCACTACGTTTTACTGAGGTTATGACAACGCAATTTAAGGATTTAATATGGAAACGGCGATTAGCAATGTCTCCTTTATGGTCAAAAGAAGCACGGGCTAAGGTGTTTAATACATTAACCATATCGGTTGCTTGTAAGTCACATTCAGGAATGAAGATATCAAGCAAGTTAAAACGATTCATGCCCTCAGTACCTGCACAGAGCTTTTCGTGGTTATGCAAAAGCATAATTTTGTTGCCCAAAATATTAAAAGTTGGGAACCAGGAAAAATAGTCAATGGAGGCATCTAAGCTTTGCAGGGCTGTTTCTTTGTATAAATTAGCCTTATAAACAAAATTATTGGTCACTACTGCTTGAGCATTAAACAAATTACAGCAGGCCGTAACAGCTTTAACTAAAAAGCGGGTAGCTTCGATTAAAGTTCCTTTTCTGCTAGTACAGCTAATTTGCAAAGTCTTATGGGTTTTGGAGGCAAAATCTTTTAGATTAGGCTCTAATAAAGACCCTTTATATTTGCGTGCATATTCTTTAATAAACTTAGCAGACTGGTTAATGTTGATTGATAAAGTTAAATCATTATCCACTTGAAAGTTAAAGTGTTTATTTTGCTTCTTATAAGTTCCCTCAGGAGGTAAGCGAGCTTGCAAGCGGCGTGGCTTAATATTGTAGTTATCAGGTCTAAGACGCTCTGACCATAATTCCTCAAAGCAATCAATAAAGTCCTCAACTGAAAACGAAGCTGTTTTTAAAAGTACATGACTAAAGCTAAACTTAGCCATTACCAGTTTAGAGAGATCTTCGTAAATAGGAGCAGGTAAAATCTTAGGATAGTCGAGAATGTGGCTAGCAAAAGCATAGTCAGGACTAGGGCTATTAGTCTCAATATCCAAGCTTAATGAGGGCTCAAAATGATAGTTGGTAATTAATTGACGATTATCAGGGCCTTCAATCTCTAATTTTTGGGTAGCATGGTAATACATGAGAGCATGCTGTTTAATCTCTTTGAGATTACAGGTTAAAACTCTAATTAAAGGCTGTACCAACTCTAAGTCATAGTTATATTGAGCATTACAGATCTTGGCTTTTTCCATGGGATCAAAAGAGCGATAGCCGCCGACCACGCCTAATAATTCAGGAAGGTACTCTCGCAAATTAACTCTAAATACATAATAGAGTCGATTGTAGAAAAAGAAGCCATTAATAAAGTCTACTGATAGAGGCCTTTGGTCATAATTAAATTGCGCAATATGATCAGCTAATTCAAGACTGGCTTTTCTCATATGTTCAATGATCATTCAAGCCTCCAGTGAAAGTATCAATCAAAAAAACATGCGTAATCATACTCTAATAATATTTGAGATCAATTAGGAATGACTACTTTGATGCGCAAAAGTAAAGCAAAGGTGTAAACCAAATTTTAACTTCTTAAAGATATTATCATAATTGTCAATAAGATTTGCTCTATATTAGTGCCATGTTGCTTAACATTAACTAAGCTATTAGCAAAATTAACAGCCTTATCATTCTACTAAGGTTAACTTAGCTAATCCTTTAATGAACTCTAAGGCATTTCATTTTATAGCAATAAACAAGCTCCATCTTATAGTACTTACCAAGTAGATTAAGCCAAGGTTAGGCGCTTTGCCATCATTCATGGGCAGAAAGTAAGTCTGCAAGCAAGCATGCATGCATGCCTGCTTGCCTGTATGCGTGCTGGTAAGTTAGTGCCTTTTTTCCTAAACACACCCATGCATAGGCTTTTATAAGCTTTTATTAAGGCATCAAGGCTTCACAGCATAAAGGTACTAAAGCTTTATGAGTGTGCTGTGTTGTACTATTAAAGCTAGGGTAGGGCCTTAAGTAACCATGGCTGGTTGTTAAAGGCTAGGGGATAGGGCGCTATGCGTCATTGGGGCTAATAAGTGATTGATGGTGATGGTGCTGTAATTTTTTTGGGGCTGTTGAAAGATAAATGGCAAATTCTATGGCGCAAGATGGGAGGAGACTAAGTCAAGGCGGCTCTAGTAGGCCAAGTTATTAGCGCTTTTGAGCCTCAAAAAAGAGGTCATGCCCACCGCATTGCCTTTAGGCAGTGGATGATAGTGATGGCTGCTATGTTAGTGGTGGCATTGGCGTGGCAAGGCCACTGGGCTTGCTCGGAGGTTGCTCGGGGCTTGCTCAGTGGCGGTTTGAGAGTGGGGAGGGCTAAGTTGTGTAAATGCCTGATCCTGATATAGCAGTGACGGCTTGCTGCTAAGCTTGAAAAAAGCTATTTTTTGGCGCTTAGACGGCAGGTCTTGGAGCCATCTTCTGGGGAAATGATAATTTGAGTGTCAAACACTAAATCGTCATTAAGCTTAACTTCATTACCTGGGAGTAAGTGGGCGTTATTGCTTAATAAGAATTGGGCAACATTATAGAAGACCTGAGTAATAACAGAGGCTTCCTCTAAAGATACTTCATCTGAGACCAACTCTAAGCGACCAAGCTCACTTAAACCGCTGGTGTTTACCACAACCTTATCGTCCTTTGGGGTAAGTAACATCCAAATTAAGTTCATTACAGGAACGGCCTTAGCATTATCTTTCATAACCAAAGCTTGGTTAAGATAGGCTTGTGGCTCATAAATGTAATAGTTGTAAAGCACACTTACAGAGCTTTCATGGCTGGCTAAAATAGCTGCTGCCCATTTAACAAATTCACGGGCCTTATCAAGCATGTCGCAATTACTATCAATGGTAATATTAAACATGTGAGTGCTATTTTTACTCTTAGAAAAAGCCTCTGGCCAGCTTTGGTTAAACATGGCTGAGGTCTGGAGCAATTCATCATTAATAATACGTGGTGAGCAGCTTAAATAGACATCAAAGTTGTGATAGTGAACCTTAATGCTATTGGCATCCTGGCTTAAAGCAAAGCCCTCAATGCTGTTAAAGTCTATATTCCACAATTGCATAAAAGCAGATAGGACATTGTTAACATTAAGCTCACCACTAGTTGATAGTATGCTGCCATGGATAGAGCGAATAGACATTAACTCAGCTAAGGATTCTGCGTCGCTTTCATTAAGCTGACTATCAATAGTTTCAATCTCTTGCTCAACATTGTCTAAAGAATATTGACTATCAAAAATAGTATGCTCGCTACTTAAAGGGTGATTTTGTACAAAAGTTTTAATCACTGTAGCGGCAACCTGAGGGTTGAAGCTACCTAAATTCTCTAAAATCATACCCTGACCATTAGGATCAAGGCTATAGTAATTACCAATAATTACCATTTGTGAGGATGGGCCATTATGATAGTCCAAATCAAAAACATAGAACAAACGTTGGTCACATTTGAGGGCCTGCTTTAGTGACAAGTTCTTCATCATTAAAGTAGGTGCAAGCTTGCTTTTTAAATGATTGGCAAGTTCATTGGCCGCTTTATTAAAATGGGTATTAAGCACTGTTCCATCCTTACACTATAAAATAGGTTGCTGTGTTGCTAAGAGGCTATTAGGCTACTTGGTACCTTTTCTTACCTGTAGCCGTGAGTTTCTATTATAAGTTTACTTCTTCTATGAAGGCATCAAAATCACTATTACGAGGAGTGATCACAGGTAAAAAGAAGCTATTTTTACCCTTTAATAATTTGCACAGCTCAGGCAAAGTTTTAGTTAAAGAGCGTGCTACATCTTCTTTAGGTAGGTAGTCACCTAACAATAAAATGTCGTAGGCCAACATTTGAGCCATAAGGTCACTAAGCGGAGCACAGGTAATAAACTCAATACCGCTAAGCGAAATAACAGCAGGTATGGCACGATAGTGGAGCCAAAAATGCTTAGCTAACTCAACCATCTCAAGAGGTACCAAACTATCATCGCTAGGATATAAGAATGATAAATAAGGTAAGATCATGGTTGGATCGTCTACAGGAATGTTGGCTACTAATACAGGCTTAGTATAGGAGGTGTTTTCGTCCCAATAGCTGTATAAATTGATATTATCAGCCTTATCTAATGCTCCTAAACAGATGTGGGCTCGCTCATAAGCATTATAAGAGCATAAGAGCCCCAAACCGTCTTTAGCTTTTAGTTGACGCTTGTGATTGTCGCGCTTTTTACTAATAAGCTCATTTTCCTTAACAAACTTATCTTTGAGCTGTTGATAGTCATTTAAAACTTGTCGGCTAATATCGCCACTTTCAAACATTTGCTCTAAACGCTTGGCAGTCAAGTAAGAGCCATCCATAATATCTGGAGTGCTCATACAGTTATAACGTACCGCTTTAACTTTGTTTTGCTCAAAGACAAATTGACTGTTGATACCAAATTGCTTTACATACTTTCTTTCAATGTTATGAGGAGCTAAATCCTCAGCATCAAGAGAGCGATCATTATTAATCTTCTTTAAAGTAGTAAGATTAGGATTAAGATTGTCGATAATGTTATTGGCAATCTCTAAGAAGCATGGCTGTACTTCAATTACTACAGGGATAAAGCCATGTACAGCTCCTGACCTATAGTTATAATTGAGGCGTGATTTAATTGGGCAATCATTTTGTAGCTTAGGGAAAAACTGAGTCTCGCAATCTAAAAAGCGCTGTAGCGCAATATAAGTTTGCTCGTCTATGTAGCTTACTTGGCTATGTTGCTCAGCAAAATCAGCCATACGTTGCTCCATTACGCTCTTCATGTCGCAGTAGTATTGAGGAGTAAAAGGAATATGCAAGTAAGCCTCAGTATCAAACTCTTTACAATAGTATTTCTCAACTCCAAAATAGCGTAGAGCATAAGAATCAATATCGGCTGTATAGCGAGGAGCAATTTCCATATCGCGATTTAAATAGTGGTTTAAAAAGGCAATACCACTTTCATTAAAAAAGCGACGATCGATAGTGCCAACAAGCTCTTTGTGCAATAACTCTCTAATGTCATAGACGTTTTCATTACGGGTTAGGCGATCTGATATTTCACTAAAAGTTTCTATAAAATCAGCAGAGAGCATGTTCTTTTCAATCATAAAGTGGAATAAGACAGCAATATGATTTAAAGCATTGATAGGCTCAACCTTGAGATTTTTATCGTCAATGGTGTACTGGTGCCAACGGTAATCTTCACAAGTCATGGCCCAATATTCAGCCTCAGTATCTGAGCCATTATTACGGCCATTGCTTACCAAAGGCTCAATAAAGCGCATTCTGGAAACAAATTTGTTTAAATACTCATTAGCAATAGGGGCATCAAGGGTGGCATTTGCATCAATACCTGCTATCTCCAATAAGACACGATACTCCTGACGGTAAAGAGGCATGACCAAATAAAAGCCAACATCAAAATCTTCGCCTAAAATTATTCCCTGAGATTTAGGCTCATAAATTTTATTAAGACCACAAATTAGTGCATGAGATAACTTGGTATGAGGCGCAAAAGGCTCATTATTGGTATAGCACACGCCCCAATCTAAGAAGGTTCCTTTTTCAAAAGGTAAATGAGCTATTTCCTTCATTAAGCGAATAGGCCAATAATGGTTTTCATTGGCACTAGGGATCTTAAAGCTTGGTTCAAGCATCATGACCAATTCGCAGCGATCTAATTGATTAGAGAGTGCCTCGTAATCATCTAAATCATAATTACTAGGCAGAGGCATTTTATAGGCACCCAGACCAATAGTGACTAGAGTATAGAAGTTGCGCTTACGACTAGCGCTTGGCTCAATAACAGCAATATCCAACTGGATATCTTTATTAACAGGCTGTTTAAGTAAAAAACTAATAGGGCCAAAGTACTGCTCAATGTGTGCTTCAAGCTTGGCTCTTTGTTCTGGTGTATATTGATATAATACGCCATTATTACCCTGTAGTTCCTTAGCCATAACTTGTCCTCGTATTGATTAAAACTTACATCAGCACTGTTAAAAAAAGCTCTCTTTTTAGAGCTCAATCTCAGCTCATGCCTAAGCAGTATCCAAAAGGTGCCCTGATACTCTTATCCTATTAGGCCAAACAAATTGCGCCTATTAGCTTTTGAGGGCAGTAGGGGCAGTGTTGAATACAATCTCTAAGCCACGATTCAACCACAAAAACTGCTTATCATGATTGTAGCACATACTAGTATAATAATTGGGCTTAATCTTTGTTAGCCTCCTTAAGAAAATTTACTCCCAACAACCCATCAGAGCCCAAAGACCAGTATCATTAAACCACCTTAGCAAAAACTCAAGGAAGCAAGCCCATCCACGCTACACTTTTTCTAGCAACTTACAGCTAATATCAGCATGCTATAGCAGCCCTTCTGATTAGAGTTAATCTCATCTGCTAATAAGACTAAGGGCAACCACAAAAGTACTCTTGCCCTAACACCGCTAAGGCCATGGCTCTTGCATAAACACTCGCAAGGGCCAGTGACTTACGCAAGGCATGCCCAGAGCGTACGCAGGGCGTACGCTGGTCGTACACAGGGCGTATACGGGGCTTGCGCTAAGCTCCTTAGCGTAAGCTGGGCCTCTGTAGGATGGTTAAAAGTGCGATAGAGGGGCGCTTGCGAGGCTGCGTAGGCATTATGAAAAAAGCCCTTAAATTAGATTTAAGGGCCTTGGAAAATTAGTCAGTTAAAATTTTGTTTTTAGAAAGAAAAGGCACTGTCTTGCTCTTGCTCTTCGCTATTGGAGCCACAGTCGCCATCTTCATTAATTTCAAACTTACAAGTCCAAACTTGGTTTTCCATTAAGTATGCGGCAAGGTCTGATAAAGTTGGATCGCTAACTTCGCACATATCAAGGGCATATGGGGTAAAGGCGTAAAGGTCTTTTGCTGCCTCCATAGCCTCTTGCTCACTTAAGACACGGTCAACATTAAACTCAATGGTATCAACCGATACTACTGCTACATAAGCCTCATAGCGTTGTTCAAAGTAAGCTAGTACCGCCATCATTTCAGGCAAGGTCATGCCACAATTGCTAGGCACAAATGGTAAGTAAGCCAGTATCTTGTAATAGCTATCTACAGGGAGATTAGTAAACAAGGTAGCCTTGGTAATTTCTTCCTCTTCATTATTCTTTGGGTTAACAGCAGTAGCACCACGCCAGTAAGTATCAAACTCAAAAGCCTTATGACTAAAGGTCTCAGGAGTGTGGGCTCTCTTTTGTTTTGCACTTTCAAAATCGCCCATTAGCTCATCAAGAGAACCGCCATTGTTTTGTAAGTCCTCTAAATTGCTCTCCATGAGGCGAGCTAAGATTTCAGGAGCTTGGTCTAAACAAGAATCTGCCTCTGCTAGGGCTTGTCTTACAGAGTTCATAGCCTCATTAGGGTCATAGTCAAAGCTATCCATGCGGCAGCTATTTGGACATAAATAATTGATAAGACCCTTAATGTAGTTGTAATCAAGCTCCATAATGATAGGGGCACTATGCTCATCATTCTTTTCGTAAGCATAAGAGTAAACAGAGGCTAAATGGATATCATCATTAGTAGGGGCAAAATAAACACAATCAGTATTTAGTAAGTTCTTAGCTACTTCATAAAGCTCTGCATCTTCGCTGTTGTCGTACTCTACTTGCTCTAAGAAGGCATCATAAACTTCATCAATACGCAATGCTAGCTCTTCGTAGTTTGAGTCGTTGTACTCAAGGGATAGACAGCTATACTCTTGTGAATCAGTTTTTTGGCTTACAAAGTTTAAGATGTCCTCAATATAATTGGCGCATACTCCTTCTTCAACATCATAGTAGGAGTTAACAAAGTCTAAGCCTTCTTGGGTAAAGAGTTGCTCTTTGTCTAAATTCTTAAGATTATCCTGTAAATATGCTCGTATATCGCCTTGCAATGAAGCTTGATACTCAGAGCTAATCAAGATATTTTCAAAAGCCCAGCGTAAAAAGAAAGCAGCTCTATTATAGGCATTGATAGGATCAATACCATTTTTTTCAGCCAACGCAACCAAGTCATCAACATTATCAAAAGATAGTGAATTATCAGCTCTGTGCTCAGCAACGCCGTGCTGAGCAGCGCTTTGTGGGGCGGCGCTTTGCAGGGTAGAAGCTTGCTGCTCTACAGACATATCATTAGTTTGCTCGTCATTTTCCTGGTCAACTAGCAATAAGAATGATACTTGGCCATTGTTTAAAGCTACGCTCGAGGCAAAGTTTTGATAAGCATCATAGTGATCTGGAGTGGTTACCAAGAAAGACTGAGCGCAATCAGGAATATTGATACCAAGGCTGTTAAGGTTTAAAACTCCAGTATTGAGATTTAGGCCATTATTAACAATTTGCTGGGCTAGGGCAGCGCAAAGCTCTTGAGCCCAATAATCACGATTGTCACCAAAGCCAATTTCCCATGGCTCTCCTGAGTCTAAAACTAATTCCACTCGAGAAAGGTTAGCTTGAGGGTCGTTATAATCACTCATAGCCATTAAATAGGCACCTAAGCCCTTAGTGACTAAGAGATAGGATGGGTTATGGTCGTTTGGGCTAATGAAACAAAGATCTACTTTAATTAAATCACCACAAATATCGTGAACTCTGGTATCAATAGGGCCAAAGTTTTGCTCAATAAATTGCTCAACTGCGGCATCTTGTTGAGGCTGATATTGATAGCGATATTGCAAAGCATTGCTCTGGCTGTTCTTTTTGCCAAATAAGTCAAAGAGACCCATTGTTTCCTAACTCCTTTAAATAAATACTAGAGCACATCATACCTAAATCTTAACTTAGCATCAGGGATGGGCTCACAAAAAGGCAAAAAAATTCTTAACTATAGCTTGCCATGTTTTGCTTAGCTAAAACATAGGTCAAACCATTGGCTATTAAGATAAACTTGCTTATTTTTTTCGTTAGATGATTGGTAATATCAAGGATTGAGTGTTATCTCAATTGAGGTTGTGGGCAAATTTTTGATTTATAAGGGCTTTGTTAAGAGACAAGCTATCTTAGATTGATAGAAATCACATTTTGGTTTAAATATTTTTTGGCAATTTTACCAAGCAAGCTTATTATTAGTCAGATTAATACCTTTATCTGGGCAATTTTCTGTTCTCATTGGAGGGGCAATGGACATTTTAGAGCAATGCCAAACATGGCGTAAGCAAAACAAGCGAAAGCTGATTATTAATTTGATTGAATCTTTGCCTGAGGAGCAGCGCACTGCTTTGCTAGACAGTGAGTTAGCCATAGCCTACAGCGAACAGATTCAAGTTAATCCTATCAGAGCTCAAGATATTCTTGATCTTAAAAAGGCTGTTGCTTTGCTAAAGAAGCACGAAGCTGAGCTTGGGGAGACCTTTAATTGGAACTTCCGTCTAGGCTATGCATACTTCTATCTTGAGCAGCATGATTTGAGCATTAAATATATGCAAAATGCCTTGTTGCTTAATACTGACGATCCTGATGATGACTGTATCAAAGATGATGTTGAGTATTTCATTAATTGTTCAGAACAAGGCATTAATGTGCCAATTATTACTTGCTCTTTTTTAGATCGTGTCAGACTTACTTGGGATGAATTTAAACAACGTCGTAGCCACATTGAGGACTTAATTAATACTAATGAGCATGATTTGGCCATTGCTTTACTTGAAGAGTGCTTTCATGTGCTCTTTGAGGACATTCATTTTGAGCTTGGTATTAAAGATAAGGTCTATGAGATCATTTTCCCAACCGAATGTGATCTTGCTACTACCTTGCAGTTAAAAACTTTTATTGCTCATGTCCCTAGTAAGTTAAAAAAACACTGGTCATTTATTATTGGCAGACCATATGATGCTAACTTAATTATTGACAATGGAGCTGCAAAGTTAACCAGTCAAGATTTCATGGTTTATAGCTGTGATATTGGCAACAACCGCTATGACCTTAAGATTATTGCTCCTAAACTTAAACAGTTGACAAGCACTGACGAACAGGCTCAAAAACTGGCTTTCTACTTTATTGCTTCTACTTTAGGTGAGGTTAACTATCTAAATCACATTGCTGGTTTAGAGCTATTAAACAAGGAAGCAAATATTAAGGATTTAAGTGACTATGATCAAGGCTGCACTCTCGATAACTTTATCTTAAAGCTCAAAGAGCAGGGCTTAAAGCTTAATAATGACGTTAAATTACTACCAGACTCTTGCCTTAAGGAGTATCAACACGCTACTCCATATGGCAATGAGATGTGCTCCCGCTTTGATATTGACCATGGCATGAGTAGTCTTTTAGGCTTGCACGTTGAATTTTTAAGAGAGGAAAGCTCTTTGTACAATAGCTTCTATCATAATGGAGCTATTCCTGTGTTTATTTGCTTTGAGCTGACTAACCCTTCTAAGTCTTCCTCTTTGCATATTACTGATAGCCAACTTGAAAAAATGGTAGCTACTATCCGTAATAAGACCGCAGCTGTTGCATCCATTGTAGGTTATGCCTCAGGTTTAAATTACGGCTATATTGATTGCATTGCCTGGGACGTGCAAAAGTTTCTAGCTTGTATTGATTATTACTTCAATCAGAATGACAAGATTAAAAGTGCTGCTTGTCAAGCTTTTAACCAAAGTGATAGCTATGTCCGACTAAAGCCTCATGAATCAGACTCTGCTGAGAATGGTATAGCTGGTTTTGCAAGTTGGGATGCATTAAAAGAGTTGATTGAAAATGAAGAGTATGAGCAAGTCTATCAAACTCTGGTAAAAGCACCTGTTGCAAAAAATAATTTTGAAAGCGACCTAAAGCTTATCAAGGTATGTATCTTTATCTTAGAGCATTTGTATGAAGAGGCTAATAGTGAAGATCATAATGATCCTGAGCTGGAGCTGTTTGTCAACAAATTTATCAAATATTGCGAAGAGCTGCTAGGCTACTACAAGCAATCTGAATCTAACAATCCTCAATGGCTCCTTTTTTATGCCATTCTGTCTAACAACAAAGGAGAGATGAAGGAAGCTTTTAATGCTTTAAAAAAGATTATTGCCTTAGACCCTGATAATGAAGCTGCACAGGCTCTTATCCAAGCCTATAAGCTCGATCGCTGCATTGAGCGTACGCAAGAACAGGTTCAGGGTTTTAGTGATCAGGAAATGGAACACTATCATCATTTTAGCGCTATTGTTATGCTAAAAAAGCCTATTGAGGACTTTGAAAAGTTCAATAAGCTTTTCAAGCAACAGCTGCCAGATTACTACCAAAATTTTGCTATTTTACTAGGTACAGATGATTGTAAGACCTTCTTTAATCAAGACCTTTGCTATTTGACTATCAATTACGATCATTTTACTTTTCCTATTGGACCTGATTACTTTGAAGGCGAGTATGAAAAGTACCAAATTATGTGTAAGCAACAGACCGCTATACTTATTGAGTGCTCTGTCGCCAACGATAATAGTCTTGCCGAGACTGCAATATTTTTTAACAAGTATCTTGAGTCTCTGTTTAAGCTTGACGAGGTTTTAGGTGTCTTCATTAATGATGACCTAAAAACCAAAGTGGATTTTCATATTCCAGCCCATCTTTCTTTGCAAGACCAGTATTTTACCGCTGCGGATAATATACTAGGTATCGTATGTTATATAGATGAGCATGATAATAGACACTATATATGCTCATCAGGTTTTACTTCTTTTGGCTTTCATGAAGTAGAAATCTGTCTAGAGGACTATCCTGGCTATGATGAAGAAACAGTATGTGCCTTATTAAATACCACCATGTTTCTACAACTAAGCAATAAGCTTGAATTAAAACTAGGTAAGGTCATACCATTTGTTGAAGACTATACTATTAAGGCTACCCCAAGGGCAACATTTATGGGCTTTGACGCTTGGTACATTACTATTCAGAAGAGTGAAAAAAGTGCTAAGAAACGCCCTGCAAAGAGCTCTACCAAGCGCTCTAGCAAGAGCTCTAAAAAACGCCCTACACAAAACTCTTAGCAGCGCACTAAGCTTATTTAGATAAAAGTCTTTATTCTTACCAAGCAGCCTCATGGATAAAAACATGGGGCTGTTTTCTTATTGATTGTTTACCCCATGTATCTGAAATAGGGGAATTATTCAAACAATCACCTGAAACCAGCAGTTCTTACTGTATAGCTAATAGTATTTTGAGTTTTTGTTGCAGCCAAGCGCAAAGAAAACCCATGAACAAGCAGAACAAAACCAATTATCTCTCCTTTGCCTTAGAGAGCATTGCTCACCTAATCTAAACACTATTTCAATATTAATAATCCAGTAGCTTTAGGATAATCACTAAGTAGAAATTAGGATGACATTGATATTTCATGATATCCGTCCTATTAATAATAGGTTGTATTGGCTATGATTTATATTGCCAATAATCTTTTACAGCCCAAAGGTATTAATGGGCAACGAATAGCTTAAGCCTTGGAGCCTAGGATTGGATGCTAATACCAACTATAGTAAACGACAAAAATAATTAGGTATTAAAACATTTGAAAGAACATAAACTTTTGAACTTATCATTTGGAGCTTTGTACTTATCAAAGTAACCAAATAACTTATTCTCAAGAGAGGCTAAAGAT
>NZ_JALKIM010000058.1 GCF_023050945.1 Anaerobiospirillum sp. NML120448
CTTAAATATAGGAATAGCTCATTATTGGTATTAATTAAAGTTAATTTATTAAGCAATTAAATAAACATGGTATCAGAGCAATATTTGCTGATTTTTAATGGTTTTTAGCTGTTTTTTGAGAAAAAACTATCAATTTCGCACTACTTTTACTGTTTTTGACTGCAAAATAACTTTTTTAGGTATTTTGTTCACTACTACTGTCATAAAATTTTTAACTTGTGGTTATCTTAGATTCAACCTCTACTTTGTAGTGAAATAATAAGCTTGCCTAATTTTTAGGTTTTGCGCTTGTAATCAAGCTTTTAGCACTTGGCGTATTAATTAGCATCTATTAATTTTTTAGCTTTAAAAATGTGAAATTTGTCTTAACTGGTATGTAAGATGGGATATTTAGTAACTTGTAGAAGTTTACTGACAATTATCTCTATTGTGTCAATTTGCTTGTTAAAATCCATGCACACTATTAATACAGTTTCTCTTGCAGCTGTATACAAACATGCCATCAGAATAATTAAGGACTTTTTTTATGAGCACCCCAAAATCTGAAAATTTTAATGAGTTAAAACCTAGTAGCGAGCATATCCAAACTAAGGAGCAATATGCACAAGCTTTTAAACAATTAGATGCTGAGGCTCGTTATACTTTTTTTGCTGCGCTAATCGTAACTATTGTCTTTTGGCTAGCAATCTTTTTAACTCACGATCTTAATGTCAGTGTTTTCCACTTACCTCTGTGGTTTGTATTAAGCTGCCTTGGTGGCTATGTCTTTTCTGTAGTGGTTGTCATTGTATTAGTTAAATGGTTTATGAAGCCTTGTCCTTTAAAGGTTACCTCTTTAAAGCATGGCCAATCCTTACCAGAAGATAATCAAGCATAAAGGAGCTAACCATGAATAATATCCTACCTTTAGTTCCTATTGCGCTCTTCTTTATTGTGTTACTAGCAGTAGGCTATGTGGTTTCCTATCGTGCCAATAGCGCCACTAACTTTAAAAAAGAATATTTCTTAGGCTCTCAAAGTCTAGGTGGTGTCGTTTTAGCCATGACCTTAGTGGCTACTTACGGCTCAGTATCATCTTTTGTTTCAGGCCCTGGTATTGCCTGGAATTTAGGCCTTGGCTGGGTGGTCTTTGCTGCACCTCAAATTATTACTGCCTTCTTAATTTTAGGCATATTAGCTAAAAGACTTACTTTGCTCTCTCATGCAACCGATAGCCTTACCGTTATTGATCTCATTTATGAGCGCTTTAAGTCCAAAATAGTATCTTTAGTATTAGCTGTTTTGCTGATTGTGTTCTTTATTGCCATGATTGTAGGTCAGTTTATCGGTGGTGCCCAAATTTTTGCGGGTCTTACTGGTATTAACTATGAACTAGGCTTAGTAATTTTTGCTCTGGTAACTGTACTCTATTCCTCTGGAGGCTTTAGAGCAGTAGCTATTACTGATGCTATTTGTGCTTTCTTAATGTTAAGCGGCATGGTGCTTTTAGGCTATGTCATTATTAGTGAAGGTGGTGGTTTAGCTAATGTAATGGACACCATTGCCTCAGTTAATATTGACGAGGCTACTAATATCAGTCGCAATTTAGAATACAATGCAGGTGGTGCCCTACCTATAGGCTTGCTCTTTTCTACATGGATTTTAGTAGGCTTTGCTACTGTTGGCCTTCCACAAAGCTTAGTACGTTGCATGAGCTACAAATCTAGCCATGAACTGCATAAATCAATGATTATTGCTACCTTAGTTTGTGGTGCTCTCATGATTGGTATGACTATGCTTGGCGTTTTAGCTCGAGCTGTAGTAACCCAAATGCCATCAGGTGGTACTGATACTGTAATACCTACTTTAATTGCCTCTAAAATGCATCCTATTATTGCTGGTATTACTATCTTAGGCCCTCTAGCAGCTACTATGAGTACTGTTAGCTCCCTATTAATTGCTGCCGCCTCAGCTGTAGTTCGTGATCTCTTTAAATCTTTGCATAAAGATAGAAATCACAACAATCAACCTAGCAACCAAGAGCCTGAGTTAATTCAAGATTCAGTTAAAAGCAATCTTAGCTATCATGAAAAGCTCATTGTTAAAGGCACTGCTATGGTCATGGGTATTATTGCTATTATCCTAGCTTTATTCCCTATGGATGTAGTAGCTTGGATTAATCTCTTTGCTTTTGGTGGTTTAGAAAGCGCCTTTGTATGGCCTATTATCTTAGGCATGTTCTCACGTCGCTTTAATACTTGTGGACTGTTAACCTCTATTGCATGTTCTATTAGCGTCTATGCTATTGGTATGATTTTCAAGATCACTTTCTTTAGTGCTCATGCCATTGTGCCAGCGCTAGTTGCAGGCCTAATAGGTGCCATTATTGGCTCATACATAGGCTCCCATATTCTCAAGCAAAAGATGGATCGCTCCACTCACGAAATTTTCTTCCCTCACAAAAACTACTTAAGCTAACCCAGCTTTAAAGCTAGCTACGCAAGCTTCGCTAGCTGCGCCAGGCCAGAGGCCAGAGCTTTGCTCTGGCCCTGGTCTGGCCCTGTCTCCGCCCCGTTCCCGTAGCCTACTTTCTAGCAAGAGCTTAGGCTTAACCTAATACAGTTTCCACCCCGTATTTACCAGAATAGCCAGCCGCCACTGTTAAAAACAAAAATAAGCCATCAAAAGACTCTTGATAGTATCAGCGTGATGATGGGCAGCTTATGATGACGCATTGGTTTAAGCATAAGCATAAGATTAGGCGCAATCTGGGACTATCCTTACCTTTTAAGAGAAAGCTTGCGAGCACTTAATTAAAGTCAAGCCATAGAAACAAGACAGGCTGACACTCCAAAAGCATAGCTTTTAAGAAATATCAGCCTGTATTTTTTTAAACTTATTAAGCCCAAGTTTTCTAGTGCCTATCAGGGGCTTTTAATAGCAAGAAACTACCAATTAATGCTACTGGTGCTGGTAGTTGTTGCACAGTTAGCTCTCACCTTCTGTAGAGGACTTTTTGCCTCTGTTACCTTTGAAGGTTGCCATTGGATTATGGCCTTTAAAGCCATAGCCTTGACCAATATCAATATTGTAATTATTGACCACATTATTGCTAAAAGTAGGAGCGCTCTCAGCATTAAAAGCATTAAACTTAGGGCGATGCAAGCTCTCGGTTGGAACAAAAGCTACCTCATCATCATCCTCATCAACATAATCATCATCAATTTGCTGATAATCAGTGCTAATTAAAGGCTCAGCAATCTTGTTAGCCTCGCCTGATGGGCCATGATAAACATTGCCAACACCATTACCATAGCCATTGCCAAAGCCATTGCCCAAGCTATTAACCTCTGGGGCGCTTGGAGGTGTTACGCCTTGAGCACAAAATTGAGCAAAAGACATCATGCCATTATTGTTAGTATTTGCTCCCTGCTCTGCACTTGCAAAAGCATCCCCATTAAAAGGACTCTGTCCTTGATTATCTCTGGCATTGAGAGCGTTAAAACCATTAGCAGCCACAGCGCCATTCATATTACTTTGATAGGCATTGGACACAGGCTGTGCAAGTCCTTGTGGCCATGGCTGATGCTGTGGTTGAGGCCATGGCTGACCCATGGCCTGGCCAAGGGCAAGGCTCTGGCCTAAGCCAGGTGTTTGGGCCTGGGCCTGAGGCTGGAGTGAGGCTACAGCTGGGGCGATAGCGCCAGCTGGGGCTGGGACTGGGCTTGGTGAGGGGCTAAGGCGCTCAAATTTGGCGGTAAAGGCTAGAGTGCGTTCACGGCCTAGCTTTTCATAGAAAACTAAATACTCACCCTCAACAGCTCTTACCTCTCTTACTATGCCTGTACCTAAAATTTTATGGACAAAACGCTCGCCTACTGACATGAGATTGTTCTTATTCTCATTGCCAACTCTGATCTCTGTTTGACCAAGAGGGGACATATAAGAACCACCAATTTCTACCACTTCATCCTTTTTAACCTCAGCTAAAAAGCGTGATGGCAAGCGTGGAATCTTGGCTTGTGGGTCTTGGCGGTTTTGTAGCATACCTCCTGCTTCTGACAAGAATAATTGCTTTTTAGCACGGGTCATTGCTACATACATTAAGCGGCGCTCTTCCTCAACATTAAGCTCATTAATAGCCTTTTTACTAGGGAAAACAGCCTCATTAACACTAACTACAAAAACGTAGTCAAACTCTAAGCCCTTGGCATTATGTACTGTCATTAAACGTACAGCATTTACAGGAGAGCTCTCGTCAGCACTGGTCATTAAAGTTACATTAGACACAAAGTCTGCCAGGTTAACCTCGTCATCTTGATTTTTCTTAAAATCAGATAAATAGCTCTTTAAGGTGGCAATATTCTCCAGACGCTCATCTTCGCCAGATTCTTTAATCCACTCTTCATAGCCAGTGTTGTTAATAATAAGTTCAAAATCGTCCACTGGGCTTTTAAAAGGCGCTTGGGACAAATCACCCATGACCTTAATAAAGTCAGCTACCTTAGTTTGACGACTAAATAAGAATTCATCATCCTTACTTAAGATTAAAGCTTTAAATAAAGAGCAATTATTAGCTTTGGCAATCAAATCAAGCTTTTCCATACGCTTTTTGCCAAAACCACGTGGAGGAACGTTAACTATACGTCTAAAAGCCACATCGTCATCAAGATTTACTCTCAGGCGAATATAAGCAATAACATCGCGAATTTCTTTACGGTCAAAGAAGCGCAAATCACCTATCACATTGTAAGGAATCTTAGCTGCGACTAAGGCATTTTCAAACTGCATAGCCACATAGTGGGCTCGATACAAGATAGCAATGGTGGCGTTTGGATCTAAATACTTAATTTCCTTAATACAATCCACCACATAATCAGCCTCAGTGTAAACAGAAGAGGCATGAGTAATGATAGGCTTTAAAGATAAGGCCTGGCCTTTCTTATTAGGGCTTTCACTAAGCAGCTCTCGTAATGACCAATAAGCTTGATTATCCTCAAGAGTGTAAACTTGCTCTTGAGATGGTAAAACCTGATCCCAAGGGGAAATTTGATGGGCAAAATTATGTTCGCTTGGGCGTGGCTCTAAACCAATACGCTCTAACTTCTTTTGTGCTTTAAAGCCTACCGCTTTAGCTAAGCGATCTTTATGATTGCCTGCCCTGGCATTGGAGTAATAAGAGCTTTTGGCCAAATGCTCTACCACTTGAGGACTCATTTTTTCCTCAAGCTTCAAGTTAGTGTCACGTGAGACAATCATGTCATCTAAAGTGATATCTTCACGCTTAGCAATTAAAGGCAGACGATCAGGGTCGACATTATTGGAAATAACTGAGTAAGCCGCTTTTAAAATTGCGCCTTGAGAACGATAGTTATAAGTTAAATTTAGCTTAATACCTTGAGGGGCATGAGCATTAACAAAGTTTTGGAAATACTCAACTCGAGCACCTCTAAAGGAGTAAATGGTCTGATCTGGATCACCTACAATAAAGAGGTTATTGTGGTAGTTAGCTAAGATCTCTACTAACATATACTGGTCACGATCAATATCCTGAAATTCGTCAACCAAAATATACTCTAAGCGCTTTTGCCAACGCTCTCTTACCTCAGGAAAGTTTTGCAAAATATGTAAAGTTAGTAAAATCAGATCATCAAAATCTAAAGAATAAGTAGTGCGCTGGGCAAATAAGTAGCGCCAGAAGAGCTTAAGATTATCCTCAGTAGCACTAGCAGAGCGCTTTAATAGCTCGGTACTATCAGGGCCAATAAAAGCACTAATGTAATCTTTGGTCTCTTTTTTACAGTCAATAAATTCCCAAGCCTTTTTTAACGACAGCTTCTTACCATCAATTTCGCACTCTTTGTATAAAGGGCGTAGCAGCTCTTTAACATCAGAGACATCACAAATAGTAAAAGTCTTAGGCCAGCCTATAGCCATGATTTCTTCACGTAAAAAGAGCGCACAAAAACCATGAAAAGTGGTAACAAAAGGATTACCAATAGCATTGCCACACAATTGTTGGACACGCTGTTTCATTTCTACAGCAGCTTTATTGGTAAAAGTTACACACCATACAGAGCGTGGAGAAATGCCATATTCGTTAATCAAGTAAGCATAACGATAGGTCAGGGTTCTAGTCTTACCCGTTCCTGCACCAGCATGTAAGCAGACATAGCCCTCAGTTTGCTCAACTGCATTACGCTGCTCATCATTTAGTACATCAAGCCAATCTGACATTTCTCATCCTTTCACAAAAATAATATGTGCCTTAAAGAACCACTCTAATTTTATCAGCTTTGGATAATATTCAAATACAAAACAAGCTCTAACCAAAGTAATTGACTAGAGCTTGTTCATATTTAAATTTGCTTAAACTTACTTAACTTTAGGGCCATTAGAGATTTTGCTAAAGTCGAACAAGTTGCGATCTAATAAATGAGATGGCACCACATTCTTGAGTGCCTTAAAGATAATGTCAGGACGCTTAGGCTGCTCTTTTTCCCAGTGGCGAATCATCTTAAGCATAGAAGCACGCTCTTCATTTTCGCCATAACCGCATAGACCTTTTGGTACTGTTGGGTAATTCTTCAGCTTAGCTAAAGTGGTTAAATCACGCTCACGGCAATAAGCTAAAGGACGAATAACTGTTAAGTCGTCCTTATCATTACGTAAAATTGGCGGCATAGTCTTCATAATGCCTGAATAGAAGAGATTTAAAAAGAAAGTAGCCAAAATATCATCACGATGATGACCTAAAGCCACTTTAGTAGCACCAATTTCACGAGCAGTAGAGTATAAAAAGCCTCTTCTCATACGAGAACAAATAGAGCACAAGCGAGTATCAGGGCCTACTTTGGCTTTTGAGATCTCATAAACAGGACGCTTGAGTACATAGTAATCAAGGCCTACATTCTTAAGATGCTCCTCTACCATGCCCTCTGGAGTTCCAGGAAAACCAGGATCAATATGAACAGGAACTAAGGTAAAAGGAATAGGAGCAGAGCGCTTAATGGATAATAAAATATCGAGCATGGCATAAGAGTCTTTACCACCTGAAATGCAGACCATGACCTTATCGCCCTCTTCAATCATGCCATAATCACCAATAGCATGACCTACTTTGCGTCTTAAGCGCTTAAATAGCTTATCAGCCTTATATTTGGCTTCCTTATCTTCAATATTAAAATAAGGACTAACCTTGCGACCATACTCATCAGCCTTGGACGGTAAATCATTATCATCACGCACTTTGTGAGAACCTCATAAACATGCTAACGCACTAGTGAAAAAATTTGGGGCCATATTTTATCACGAGTAAAAACTTTTGCTTGCTAACATTGAAGCTTTGGTCAGTTCCAATTAGATAATTATTTGCAAAACAGGTCATACCCTGTCATAGGTAAGCAAAGCCAAACTAAACCTCACAGAGCCTACAAACAAAAAACCTCTTGCTAACACTTCTGATAGCAAGAGGCTCTTTGGGGCTAACCCCAGAAATTTATAACATGAGCTTGTACAAGCTTAAGCTTGAACCCAAGCGCTCGCTTGAGCGCTGGGCTAGGCGCAAAGCTTGAGCTTTTGGGCCTGACGTGTTCTTTTTAAATACCAGATACGCCCTCGGAGGCCATTGGTACACGCTCAATAACAGCCTTAGGAGTGATTACAGCTACATCGCAATCGAGGTTGTCTACTACACGCTCGCAAATATTACCAGCTAGCGCTACAGCTACACCCTTACGAGCAGAGGTGCCAATAAAGAGTGCGGTTGGCTTTAACTCAGCACATAAGGTTGGAATAACATCATCTGGCTGGCCTTCACGGATATGGCAATGCTCAGCAGGGATCTTATGACGTGCTGCAAAAGAAAGCACAGCTTTACAACCTTCTTTAAGCGCAGCATCGCCTAATAAATCTGGAGTAAAGCCTGGTAAATTCATTGAAGATGGAGGAAGTAGTGGAGGAATGGCATTGAGAATGTGAATTTGGCAATGCATAACACGACAAAGCTCTTGAGCCTCACGCAAGAGACGCATATTGAGCATACGAGCTTCAACATCATCAGGATCTGATAAATCCAAGGCAATAGCAACAATACCAGTTGGATGCCAAATATGGTCTTTAGCAATTAATACTGGTACAGGAGCATGACGTAATAATTGCCAATCAAGAGGAGTAAAGAAGACACTATCAAACATACCATGAACTTCATGGGCTTTAATTAAGAGGTCAACGCTCTCTTCATGAGCCATACGGGTAATGTCTTTACCAACGCTCTTTGACCAAATAACACGAGTTTTAACCTCATAGCCTATAGCATGAATAGCTAAATAATTCTTTAGCCACTTCTCGCTCTTTTCTAGAACTGAAGCTTTGATCTCTTCTTTAGGTTCTACTGATAAGACAGAGGTGAGATCACGAGTCAAATCAGTAACAGGCATAACAGCAATAATTTCACGGTTTGTTTTACCACCAGCATGAGCCAAAGCCATAGCTCTTTCTAAAGCAACTTGGCGCATTTGCTTGGGTTCGATAACTACCATTATTTTCTTAAATTTTTTCAATTAAGAACTCCAATTTGCTAAAACTTACAACCTAATCTTGCTAAGCTATCTCACCTAAATTAGCCTGATTCTTCTAAAGGTTTGTTTTTCTGCCTACAAAATAGTTTTCAATCTTTGATATGAACTAAGCTCCATATCAGCGCTATTTTAGCATGTAAAGAAAAAAAGCATTGAGAACTTTCTCTAGAAAAAACATGAAACCTTAAGATCTCAAAATTACTGGCTTAGCTGGCGCTCCATCAATCACATGGCACTTTAATTGCTGACTAAAAAATCTATCTATATAGAGGTTGGATGCTCTTGTAAAGAGCCATCCTAATATAGCTTAAGTAGCAAGCCAAGATATTGGTGTAGTTAGCAAGCTTTAAATTACTTTTTCCAAGTATGCTAACTACACCGATATCTTAGGTTTTTGTTAGTAAGATTGCGCATCAAATTACCTATTAGGTAATTTGAGTATATAGAGGTTAGGAACTGTTAATTGCTTATTGCGTCTGACAGTTCTTGTAAACAGCAAAAACTTTTGCGCTTGCTATTTTTCTATATTATTAGCCCTCTTCAATGCAATAATCATAAGTAGAGCTTACTAGTGTTTGCCATGCTCGTCTGATGCGGTTGACATAACGATCATGTACTTTTTGATTAACACTATAGTGATAGTGATAATTACCCACACCCGTCCAAATATTACCATCTGCCTTTTCAATTTCTCGACGAATTAAATAACCCATAGCCCAGATATTGTGGCAAGGCTTAGACTTAATATCATTTTTAGTTAATTTAAACTTGCGCAACTCACCTAGACGAACATCATTAATTTGTGAAGGGCCACAGTCTTGTGTACCATTGCGGTTAGTACCACACTTGCCGTTAATCGGGCCTCGCTCTACATATAAAATTGAATAAAGCAGCTCTTCGGGCAAATTAAATTGATAGGCTGTCCAAGCAATACAATCTTTTAAGGACTCATATTGCTTCATAGGAGGCTCTAAATAAGCCACATCTCGCCAATGGCCTTGTACTTTACAAGACATGGAGGCACTATAAGCAGATCCTACATAAAACCATAATGAGCAAGTTAACATGATGCCAAATAATACTTTTAAAGATCTAGTTAGGCTCATATACATCACTCCTCCTATATGCTTTAGTGCAATCCCATATCTTGCGCTACTCCTATAAAGCTTCGTATAGAGCTCACAGCGCACCGATAGTGCAAGATATGGGTGGCTCTTAGCAGCGCCCTGGCGCACTAGCGCAAGGTGCAAAGCACCGTGCGCAAGGCGCTTGGCGCTTTGCCTGGACTTTTGCTAGCAGCCAAGAGCTCTTAGTTTAGTAGCTCTTTTAGTTTCTTTTTAGATTGTTCTTGCTCTGCTTTACTTAAAGGCATAGCAATAGCTGCGGCTCTTAACAAAGATTGCTCGAGCTTATCTTGGTTAACACTATCATAATTAATAGTTTTAGCCTCTGGATTAGGCTGACCAAACTTATAAGGCACAGGTTGAATAAAGTTAGTACCTTCGACGTAATAATTAACCGTCATTGAGGTAATCAAGGTACGAACAGAGCTTTGCTGATTAACTAAAGTTAAAGGCTTCAAAGTAAAAATAAAGTTGTTATTAATACCCTTAAGTCTAACTTGCATTAAGGTTGTAGAAGCGCCTTGAAACTGTCTTACTGCTAATTCTGATGGAGAGGCTGTAGTCTCAGCTAGAAATCCTTGGTTCTCTAGTTTGGTAGAGACAATATCCATAGGATAACCATTGAGATCATAAAAACGTATTATTGATATGCCATGGCGAGGCACAGCAATTTCATATTGAGCCTGATAAGTAGCGCTCATGCGCATAACTTTAGCCTCAATATCGCCTGGGACAGTAGGAATATTAAGCGAGTTTTGCGGATCTACTTTGCCCTCAATATAGACTTTTTCACTTAATTGCTCTTTGGTTCTAAAGTCAATTAAGGTATCAGAAAGTTCAGGTGGAGCTTGAGGGGCAATCACATCAGCATAAGCAGGTGACAAAAATAAAGATAAGTTACCCTGCTCGTTAAAGCTCTTTGGTGAGCTTTGATGAGCAAAAGGTAGATCAATAGTATGCGGCAAGTTTAAGCAAGTAAGAGCCGCCACACCGCATAATGCCAGCCCCATACTTTTAACTTTCATCATCATGACTTTAGTATAGCATTGGATTGATTATTTACCTTAACTTTAACTTTAACAGCTAAGTAAGTCTTGCATCCGATATACATCCTATTTTGCACTAAAAGTATGAATATTTTTTGCATAGCGATTATCTTAATTGTGAGCTTTGCTAAAATTTGGCCCTCAAACAAAAGTGGATCTATTAGTGTGCTAGAATGGCACATAATCAGGAAGATATTTTTTTATTATTTTGCTCCTGATTCTAAGACCAATAACTGTTCTCTTTTATAGGAAAGATCATGACCGCATTAGTATTGGGCCACAAGAACCCAGACACAGATTCTATCGTTTCAGCTTTATCTGCCACCAATTTATATCGTGGACGCGGTATTGACGTAAAGGCTGTAGCTCAAGGTACTCCAGCTCCTGAGACTGCTTTTGTTTTAGAGCGCTTTAATTTAACTGCTCCTGAAGTTTGCCACAGCGTAGCAGGTCAAGAGGTTTATTTAGTAGACTACTCTGACTTAGCTCAGGCTCCAGATGATTTTGCTCAATGCAAGCTCTTAGGTATTATTGATCACCACAAGTTAGGTGATGTTACCTCTGACTCTCCTGTTGAAGTTACTATCAAGCCAGTTGGCTGCTCCAACACTGTAATTAAAGAGTTACACGACTACTACAATGTTGAGATCAACCCTTCTTTAGCTGGTGCTATGTTATGCGCTATCTTATCTGATACTGTTTTATTCAAGAGCCCAACCTGCACTGAGGCTGATAAGAAGGCTGCTTATGACTTAGCTAAGATTGCTGGCGTTGAAGATCTTCAAGCTTTAGGTATGGAAATGTTCAAGGCTAAGAGCAACTTAGCTGGTGCTACCCCACGTGACTTAATCTTCCGTGATTTCAAGGACTTTGATATGTCTGGTACCAAGGTTGGTATTGGCCAGTTAGAGTTAGTTTCCTTATCTTTAATCACCCCAGAGTTAAAGGCTCAATTACAAGACGAGCTTAACAAGGTTAAAGCCGAAGGCCGTCACTCTGCCTTATTAGTTGTTACTGACATTATGGAAGAGGGCTCTGAGCTCTTAATGTGCTCTGATGATGAGCAGAAGATTGCCAAGGCCTTAAACACCACTGTTTCTGACAAGATGTGGATGCCTGGTGTAATGAGCCGTAAGAAGCAAGTTGTTCCAAACTTAGAGCAGGCTTTTAAAGCTTAATTTTTTTTAAATTACTAATTAATCAGACTAAGGCACTACCATTTACTGATAGTGCCTTGTTTTTGCCTAATACTACCAAACTGTTGAGGAATTTGTTAATGGCTATCAAAAACGATCAATCAAAGCCACATTTAGATCATGTGCCACGTGTAGGCGTGGTGTCCTTAGGTTGCCCTAAAAATCTAGTTGATTCCCAGCGCTTGATTTCTGTTTTACTAGCTAAAGGTTATCGCCTTGAAAATGACTTCCATAATGCAGATTTAGTATTAGTAAATACCTGTGGCTTTATTGAACCAGCCGTAGAAGAATCTTTTGATGCCATTTATGATGCCAAGCAACAATGCCAACAAGTTGTGGTTATGGGCTGTATGGGTGCTCAAAAGGAAAAAGTCTTAGCCGAATACCCTGATGTAGCTGATGTTATTGGCCCTGGCCGTCGTGCCGCTGTATTACGTGCTGTTGAGCGCTTAGTAGGTGAGCCTCCTGCTATTGCCCGTCAATCAGTTCCAACCTCTGGTGTACTTTTAACTCCAAAACACTATAGCTATCTTAAGGTTGCCGAAGGCTGCCGTCATAAGTGTGCTTTTTGTATTATTCCTGATTTACGTGGCACCTTACGCTCACGTCCTATTAGCAATATTATTGCTGAGGCCAATGATCTTAGTGCTAGAGGCGTAAAAGAAATTATGATCATTTCTCAAGACACCTCTGACTATGGTGGTGATCTTAAGGATGGCACTAACTTATTAAAACTCTGTGAAGGCTTAGCTACTGTTAATCCACGCCCATGGTTTAGATTACACTATGTCTACCCAAGCAAGATTGTAGATGAGCTCATTCACTTTATGAAAGATGGCATTATCTTGCCTTACCTTGATATGCCGCTCCAGCACGCCTCTGAGCCTGTGTTAAAGCGTATGAAGCGCCCTGGCAATATTGAGCGTACTTATGAGCGTATTATGCAGTGGCGTGAGATCTGCCCTGATTTATCCATTCGCTCTAACATTATTACTGGCTTCCCAGGTGAAACAGAGCAAGACTTTGAAAACTTATTAGAGTTCATTAAAAAGGCTCGTTTAGACCGTGTTGGTACCTTCCCTTACTCTGACGTTGAGGGTGCACAAGCTAATGACTACGATGGTGTTGTTCCTGTAGAAGTACGTCAAGAGCGTGCCCGTTTAGTAATGGAAGCCCAGGCTCAAGTATCTGCCCAAAAACTTGCAGAGCGTGTAGGTAAGAGCTATGAAATGCTAGTTGATACTATCACTGAGGAAGGCTTAGTAATTGGCCGTACCAAGTACGAAGCTCCTGATATTGACGGTATTGTTACTATTGAAAGCTTACCAAAGGGCGAGCGTGTACGTGAAGGTGACTTACTAAAAGTTAAGATCACCTCTAGCGATGAGCATGATTTAATTGCCGAATTTGAGCAAAACATCACTCCATCAACTCACATCCCATTCAAAATGGCTAAGTAGGCTTAACTAAAGACCTCAAAACTACACATAAAAAAGGAGCGCAACCACTAAAGGCTACGCTCCTTTTTTCTATCACTAAGCTTAAGTGCTAGTTATTTTTCTTTGCGCTCATAATTGTGCTTGCAATACTTAGCAACTACACACTTATCGCAATGACCCTCAAAGCGTTGAGCGGTACAGTTATAGCGACCATGTAACAGCAAGTAGTGATGAGCTTCTTTTAAAAATGGCTCAGCCACTAAAGGACTAATACGCTCTTCAACCTGGCCTGGGCATTTACCTAAGCATAAGCCTGTACGAGTAGCGACACGATAAACATGGGTATCTACCGCAATAAAAGGCTGGCCAAATGCAACATTGAGTACCACCTTAGCTGTTTTAGAGCCCACTCCAGGTAATGCCACCAACTCATCAAAACTGCCAGGAACCTTGCCATCATGCTTATCCAATAAAGCTTGAGACAGCTGGGCTAAGAATTTAGCCTTATTTTTCCAAAGACCAATGCTCTGAATATAAGGAGCAATGCCCTCGGCACCAAGCTTTGCCATGCTCTTAGGATCTGGTGCGGCTTTAAATAAAGCAGGAGTAGCTTTATTAACAGAAGCATCAGTAGCCTGAGCGGATAACACTACTGCACATAAGAGCTCAAAAGTGTTCTTAAACTCCAACTCACTCTTAGGGTTAGGATTTTGCTCTTGCAATAAGCGCATGAGCTCATAACGCTCCTCCTTATTAAGCAAGGTAATATCCTTAAACTCAGCCTCCACACCCTCACTAGGCTCAGCATACACCTCATAGCCCTTGGCCACTACCTTGGCCTTGGCCTTAGCCCCTGCCTTAGCTGCCTTATCCGCCGCCTTAGCAGGCTCGGAAGATTTGGCCTTAGCCTTGGAGGCTACCTTGGTAGCAGTAGCCTTAGCTGGAGCTTTCTTGCTCTTAGCCTTTACCTCAACTACTTCCTGAGATTCACCGCTCTTAACAGAGGCTTTTGCAGCACCCTTGGCATTAGCAGTAGACTTGGACTCTACCTTAGCTGGCTCGGAAACTTTAGCCTTAGCCTTGGAAGCAGACTTAGTAGCAGTAGCCTTAGCTGGAGCTTTCTTGCTTGGAGCTTTAACCTCTACCACCTCCTGAGGCTCAGCACTCTTAACTGAGGCCTTAGCAGCAGACTTGGCTTTAGCCTTGACCTTATCAGCAGGCTTGGACTCTACCTTAGCTGGCTCGGAGGCTTTAGCCTTAGCCTTGGAAGCAGGCTTAGTAGCAGTAGCCTTAGCTGGAGCTTTCTTGCTTGCAGATTTAACCTCTACCACCTCCTGAGGCTCAGCACTCTTAACAGAGGCCTTAGCAGCAGACTTGGCTTTAGCCTTGACCTTATCAGTAGGCTTGGACTCTACCTTAGCTGGCTCGGAAGCTTTAGCCTTGGAATCAGCCTTAGTAGCTTTAGAAGCAGTAGCTTTAGCTGGAGCCTTCTTGCTCTTAGCCTTTACCTCAACTACTTCCTGAGGTTCAATGCTCTTAACAGCAGCTTTAGAAGGCTTGGCTTTAGCCTTGGTCTTAGCAGCAGACTTGGACTCTACCTTAGCTGGCTCGGAAACTTTAGTCTTAGCCTTAGATGCAGCCTTTGTAGCAGTGGCTGTGGCGGCAGCTGTGGCTTTCTTGCTTGCAGCCTTTACCTCAACTACCTCCTGAGGCGCTACACTCTTAACAGAGGATTTAGCAGCAGTCTTAGCCTTGGCGGCAGTAGCTTTAGCTGGGGCCTTAGATGGAGCCTTAGCAGTAGGCTTTGATTTGGATTTTGAGGATGATGGGGTTTTAGTGGAAACTGGCATAAACAATTAACCGCATGAGATCAAAGAAGATAAGCTCTTTTTTAGTACAAGCGCTCTACTTTGATGTTAACGGCTACCTCCTTGTAGTTTTGTTACAGGGGCTACCTATTTAGTGAACTGACCTAACGAGTAGAGATTATAGATTATGTTTCTTATTACATAATATTGCTATCACCTACATATTTTTATCGCCTAAATTTGCGAGCTTTTATTAAAAAATGCTGAAAGCATCACATTCTTTTATGAAAAGGGTCTGGTTTATGAGCTAGGACGTAATATGCATTATTTTAATGTGATTTGGCGACAAAATAGCCAAAATTTGGCTTAAACACTAGCTTTTAACGCTATTTATCATTTGCGCAAAAAAAGCATCTTAATGCCATTGGTTAGCTAAAATTACGTATTTGCAGTAAAATGAGCCCGCCCAAGCCTTGTATACATCGCAAAAGGCAGAGCTAACTTTACTACTATGTCTTTTGCGATGGATGCACATCTTAGGCATGTAAGATATTTTTCCTTAATATGCTTAGCATAGATGAAACTTACTCACCAACTATTTGAGTGGTAACAATGATCGACGCATTAATCCTATTTTTTAGCGCTGCCATTGTAAATAACTTTGTGTTAGTGCGCTTTTTAGGTATTTGTCCTTTTATTGGCGTTTCTAACCAATTATCAGCAGCTTTAGGCATGGGTGGAGCTACTACCTTTGTCTTAGTGTTATCAGCGCTTATTTGTACCTTAGCTAATAACTATGTACTTTCTCCTTTAGGTCTAACCTCTTTAGATTTAATTGTAGATATTATCGTTATTGCTGTTGCTGTACAGCTAGTAGAGATTGTAATTCGCAAAACTTCCTACAGTCTTTATCAAGCTTTAGGCATTTATCTGCCTTTAATTACCACCAACTGTATTGTGCTAGGTTTAGTTCTACTTAATACCTCATTAAACCATTCCCTAATCAATGGTATGGTCTACGCTTTGGGAGCTGGAGCTGGCTTTACTTTAGTGCTTACCTTATTTGCAGCCATGCGTGAGCGTTTGGCACTTAATGATGTTCCTGAGCCTTTTAAAGGCACTGCTATTGCTCTTATTAGCGCTGGCTTGATGTCGCTAGCTTTTATGGGCTTTGCAGGATTTACAGGCAGCAGTGTCTAAGCAAAATACTATTAGCTAACTTTATTTTTAGGTGCTTACTTAGTTAACACATTTTTTATTGAGGTAGTCTTGTGAATATTAGTCCAGACGCACTCCAATTTATTATTTACGGAGCTATTGCCTTATTTGTTCTAGGCATAGTGTTATCCATCTTAGCCCGCTCTAAAGGTGGCGGTGATGACGAGATAGCAAACCAACTGGAAAAAGCCCTACCAGGAGCCCAGTGTGCTCAATGTGGCTACCCAGGATGTCGTGCTTATGCTGAGGCCATGGCTAATGGTACAGCATCTTGTAATAAATGTACTCCAGGTGGTCAAGATACTATCGATAACCTTGCTTCTATCTTAGGTGTTAGTGTCCCAACAGATGAAAGTGAAGATGCTATTTTTACTCCACGTAAGGTAGCTATTATTCATGAAAGCCTCTGTACAGGTTGTACTAAATGTACCCGTTTTTGTCCTGTAGATGCTATTAAAGGCTCACCACGTAATGCACATAGCGTTATTGAAAATGAATGTATTGGCTGTAATGAGTGCGTTAATAAGTGCCCAGAAAATTGTATTGAACTAGTGCGCTTAGAACCAACTTTAGCTAACTATAACTGGGAACTTCGTCCTATTCGCTTTAAGGGGACTAACTAATGCCATTTTCTAAACAGCTCGAAAAGATCTTCCAAGGCAAGCTCTGGAGCTTCTTTGGTGGTATTAAACCTTTAGAGCGCAAGAGCACCTCTCATAGCCCTATTGAAGAGCTGCCCATCCCTTCTTTAATTACCCTACCACTTGATCGTCACTTAGGTGATGGTGGTCAGCTTTTAGTTCGTGTCGGCGAACATGTAAAAGCAGGTCAACCCTTAACTATTCCAGGTGGTAAGCGTAATGTTCCTCTTCACGCCTCTACCTCAGGTGAAATTATAGGTATTGGCATGCAAGTGCTGCCTCACCCATCTGGCTTTTTGGGTCGTTGTATTACTATTAAGCCTGATGGCCTGGATGAAAAAGTACCTGATGAGCCAATGGCCGATTGGCAACAGCGTGACCCTAAAGAAATTTTAGAGCGTATTAGAGCTTTTGGTGTTGAGGGCTTAGGTGGTGCTCAATTCCAAACAGCCGCTAAGATTGGCGCTGCCCTTGAGGAATCAACTGGCGATTGCAATATCTTTATTGTTAATGGTGCAGAATGTGAGCCTGTAGCTACTTGTGATGACCGCTTAATGCAAGAGCGAGCTGCTGAGATTGCGCAAGGCATTGAGGTGGTACGTCATATCCTTAAGCCTAAGGCCATTATTGTTGCTATTGAAGATAACAAGCCTAATGCTATTAAGGCTATGAAAGAAGCTGTAGCAGAGGATGTAATGGTAAGAGAAATTCCTACCTTATATCCATCAGGAGCTGCACGTAACTTAATTAAGATTTGTACTGGTATTGAGATTCCTTACAATGAGCACACCTCTGAGTGCGGTATTGTGGTCGATAATGTAGAAACAGTATTTGCGATTAAGCAAGCTGTTATCGATGGCATTCCACTCATTAAGCGTGTGATCACTGTAGATGGTCAAACTTTAGGTAAAAATGGCAATGCTTTAGTACGCTTAGGTACCTCAGTGCGCTTTGTTTTAAACTGTTTTAAGCTCAACCCTGAGCGTCGTCAAAGAATTATTTTAGGTGGCCCTTTTATGGGCTTTACTCTGCCTAGCATTGACGTGCCTATTACCAAGAGCGCTACCTGTGTTTATGTACCTTCCTACAAAGAACTAGAAGAAAAGCCAGAGGCCATGAACTGTATTCGTTGTGGTCGCTGCGCTCGTGTTTGCCCAAGCAGACTAGTTCCTTATCAGCTATATGCTCTTTCTCGTGCTGGTATGCACAAGAAAACTAGTAGCTGTGGCATGATGGATTGTACTGAATGTGGTTGCTGCTCTTATGTTTGCCCATCACGTATTACTCTTACTGCGCAATTTAGAAAAGAAAAAGCTATTTTGCGTTTGCTTGATGATAATCAACGCCGTAACCAAAGAGCACAAGAGCGTATTGCCGCCCGTAATGAACGCTTAGCTAAAGAAGAAGAGCAACGTCAAAAACGTCGTGAAGCTGCCAAAGCTCGTGCCGCTGCGCAAAAAGAAGCCGAAGCTAATATGTCTCCTGAGGAGATTGAAAAGAAGCGAGCTGAGGCTGTGGCTGCTGCTCGTGAAAGAGCTGCTGCTAAGCGTGCGGCCTTGGCGCAAAAGAATGCTACTGCCAATAATGCTCAAGGCAACCAAGATAACAGCAACTTAGTTACCCAAGCTAATACTAATAACGCCTCTAATATGGCTATTACTGGTATTAAAGGTCTTAAGGCTAATAATCTTGAAGCTGCCAACGCTCATGATAAGGCCAATGCATTTATGGCCCAGAGCAAAGATGGCCTCTTAGTAGCTGCCATGATGGCTCAAGGTGGTACTAGTGCTATGTTAAAAGACAAGCACTTAAACCTTGCTAACAAAGAGCAAGCCTCTAACTTAAATGGTCATGAGCAACTCTTAAATGAGCCTCAAGAGAAGCTACCTTACTCTTTACGTAAGGCTGCAATTGATAAGCATGCTCCAGCTATTAATCAATGGCGTGTATTTGATAAACATGAGCCTGATATGAGCAAGGTGGAAAACCCACCTGCTGAGGGCGTATATATTCCTCAAAGCCGCCCTAAGACCAAATCTTATTTATATGCCCCTGAGGAAGATGCCAAAGAAAAGGCTAAGTTACCTCAAGCTTTAAAAAAGAAAACCTTAGATAACTAATTTTTGGCATAGAGTTTACAGGAAACTATCAATGCAAATTAATGAACAAAGTGCTAAGCAAAATCTTGGTATTGAGCCAGCACCTCATTTGCATAGCCCTATGAGCACTGAAAAGATCATGCTCATTGTTCTGGGCTCTTTAATACCTGCTTTAGCAGTTATGACTTTCTTCTTTGGCTTTGGCACTGTGATTCAACTAATCATTTGTTCAGCCACAGCCTTATTTTGCCAAGTTTTAGTAGCCATGATGCGCTCTAGATCAATTAAGCGTAGCTTAAAAGATCCATCTGGCTTAGTAACTGCTGCCCTTTTAGCTCTTACCTTGCCGCAATTATTACCTTGGTACTACAGTGTATTGGCTACTTTATTTGCCATGCTCTTAGTGCGTGAGTGCTTTGGTGGTCTTGGTCAAAACCTCTTTAATCCAGCTATGTCTGGCTTTATCTTTTTGGTAATTTCTGCCCCTGGTATTTTCTATACTACTTGGGTAACACCAACTTATAACGCCATTTCTGTAGCTACTCCACAAAGAGCTTATGATGTCATTATTAATGGCCATGATCCTAAAATTTTAATCAGTGAAATTAAAAGCCTTAACCATCTTAATGAGTTAGAGGCTTACCAGTCTTTACTTAATAAAGAAGAAGAAGCAAAAAACACTGATACTGATGAATTAGATAGCATCATTAGCCAAGATCATCTCACCACTGACGCTCTTAGTGGCGCTACCTATTTAGAAAGCATTAAGACTGCACGTAAAGCTGGTGCTGTTGCCTCTCAAGCCCCTATTGACTTACTAAGCCCAAGCTTTGTAGCTTATCTCTATTTAGCAGCAGCCTATGTGCTCGGCGGTATTATTTTAATTGCCACTAAAGTTATAAGATTCCAAGTGCCACTGGCTTTCTTAATTGCTTTAGCCTGTGGAGGTGCTTTGTGGCATTATTTAGACCCAAGTGCCTGCATTAGTATGATAGAACACCTTATTATGGGCGGTACTATGCTCGGTGCTTTCTATATCATTACTGATCCTGTTACTACTTGTGGCACTTTTAAAGGACGTATTATTCTTTCAGCCATCATTGGTCTGTTAGTAATTGTTATTCGTGTCCAAGGTAGTTACTCTGACTCTGTGGCTTTTGCTGTTATGTTAGGCAACTGTTTAGCTCCTCTCATGGATGTTATGACTAAACGTCGTCCATTTGGTATTGGCTATCGTCCAGGAGGCCTTGACTAATGTTTGAATCTAAACCAAATGCACGTGCTATTTTCTCGGGCATAATTTTATCGGCTATTGCAGCTTTATGTACTAGTGCTGTATTAACAGTTGAACAAGACACAGCGCCTTTTATTGAGAAAAATAGAGCTCAAACTGAACAAAAGCTCATTGACACTCTACTTCCTGAGGTTAAAGCTAAAGCTCAAGGTAAAGTTACTTATCAATGCAAACTCATTAGCGACAAACGTATTGGTAAAAATATGAAGGCCTATATTGCTCGTGATGAACAGGGTAATACGTTGGGCTTTATCTCAAGCTACTCTACCAGTCGTGGCTACTCCAATCCTCTCATCTTAATTGGTGGTATGGACAATAATGGCCGTATTAGCAAAATTGATATTCAATTAAGCCGAGAAACTCCTGGTATTGGCGATAAAGTAGAGCGTCGCAAGGGTAATTATTTAGACCAGTTTGATAATTTAGCTCTGCACGAAAAAAACTGGGATGTAAAGAAATTCGGTGGTGACTTTGACTATATTACAGGCGCTACTGTGACCTCCCGTGCTATTGTGTTAGCTACCAAGGATTTTCTTGAAGTAATGAACTCTACAGACTTTGATAGTCTTAAAGATTGCCCAAGTAAGAAATAATTTTTCAGGATCAACAATATGAGCAATAAAACAGTGGTTGAAGGAGCTTTAGATCCTAACGCTAAACCAAAACAAAGCTCTTTATGGGAAATTTTCATCAAAGGTATTTGGAAAGATAATCCTGGCTTATGCCAACTGTTAGGCATGTGCCCATTACTAGCTGTTACCACCTCAGCTGCCAATGCTCTAGGCTTAGGTATTGCTACTATTTTAGTAATGGTCTTAAGCTCTATGGTGATTTCTTTAATCCGTAAGTTTATTGTTAGTGAAGTACGTATTCCTATTTACGTAGTAATTATTGCCTCTTTAGTAACAGTAGTACGCTTTGAGATTGAAGCCTATTTCCCTGCTTTATATCAGCAATTAGGCATTTATTTAGCCTTAATTGTTACCAACTGTATTATTATGGGCCGTGCTGAGGCTTTTGCAGGTAAGAACAATATTATTAGATCTACTGTAGATGCCATTGCTTGTGGTATTGGCTTTACCTTAGTACTCTTTGCTCTAGGATGCATTCGTGAAATTATCGGTAATGGCACTCTCTTTGTAGGTGCAGCTGATATTTTAGGCCCATGGGCAGCTAACTTACAAATGACTATTTATAGTGCTGATTTCTCTATGCTCATTGCTATCCTCCCTCCAGGCGGCTTCTTTGTTTTAGCCTTTTTAATTGCTATTAAAAATGCTATGGATAATATGGGCAAATGGATGCGCGATCGTAAAAATCGCATCAACTCTATTAATATCTAAACTTTACCGCAGCCTGCTAACAGCAGGCTGTTTTATTAATCTCAATACGCAAACTACCTGCTCTTTCCTACCCTTATAGCCCCCTACAAGATAAAATTGTGCTTTATCAATAATCTTGCAAAATTCTGTACGAGATTTTTATCGCTATTGATTTGAGTCACACTTTTTATGTTACACGGTAACATTAATTTTGTAATATATGAGCTATGCTGTATTTTAATATTAATTCTGTCTAAAGTTTTAGTTAAAGGTCGAATATGTCTCCATCTTCTCTTGATGATATCATCCAA
>NZ_JALKIM010000059.1 GCF_023050945.1 Anaerobiospirillum sp. NML120448
TAAACACCCCAAGGTGGTTGAGAACTCAATCTCTCTGTGTCGTAATTGTCTCTGCTCAACTAAAACCGAAGTTTCAAGCTCCATCCTGAAAATGAGCTACGCTCATTTTAGGATGGAGTAGTTGACATTAAACCTAATCTCTAATTTTTGTTAAAACGTACTCGGCTAAAGCAACAGGCACTTCACCAACTACAGAGTACTCATAGTTGATACTATTCTTTCTTACAACGGACAATGAGCCATTAGTAAGAACAGGATAGAAAATGGAGCTTCGCTTATTTCGATACACTCTAAATGAGGTGATACCATCTGAGTATTCTTGATAAATACACTCTGGGCCACCTTCAATATATTTGCCATGGGCAACTAAAGTATAAACGCTTGGAATATTTAATTCTGGCCAAATAAGCTCTTGTATACTATCAGCCCCTGCAATACTATGATCCTTATCTTGCTCAGTTATACTTTTCATAATACTGCTATCATGCCCATCTTTATTTAAGCTAGCGCCAGCACCTTGAGCATCATTCACAACTATTTCACCCAGCGAAGCTTGAGCAGACTCAAAATTTTGTGGTGAAAAATTTTTAGAGTTTGCCAGATCATTATTAAGTGTGACCTTATCTGAAATTAATTTTGATGTTTCATTAACCTCTGATGATTTAACCTGTTTACTACTAAATCTTTCATTTTGATTGCTACTTAAATGATTTTTGTTATTAGCAAATGCATTATCAAAAACATGGTCTTTGATAGGAAAATCAACGCCACCAATAATGCGACTTTCCATAGTAGTAAGTCGTGAAGCTACGGCACCTTTATTGTCAATCAAGGTTAACTCAACAGGAAAATCAGACTCGTCCTCTTTTGCCAAAATAAAGGAAAATCTTAGTCCCTCTTGAGGGATCAGGCGAATTAAGCTTACTCTTTTGCCCATAACTCTTGTTCTACCAGTAAGAACACAAGAGTAGTTTTTTAGCTCTTTTTGTGAACCAAATAAATTGTCCCAAATTAAGGTAGGATGCCAAGTTAATGGCAGTGTATTAAAGGCAGAGTTTGAATAGTCAAAACCTTTGCCATTGCGTAATGCATACCCCCTAACATCACCATTAAGACTTTGCCACAGAACATAATGATTTCCATTAGAAGCAGAGCTTTGTAAAGTTATAAAAGGAGAAAGGTTGCCATCTCCAGTCATAACAATTACTGACTGGGCGGTAGTCCCCATAACTCTATCTCTAATCTCTTTAAAAGAGGTCATGCATAGACTTGCTGCATCTTGTCCATTAGCATCTAAAGAATTATCAACATTAGCAAAACTTTGCGCACTAGTAATTAATGTTAAAGATAAAAGAAAAAATTTTAGTACTCTAAACATAGAACTAATATCCTTACAGCAGTTACGCCTTTAATCTCATTATCAAATTTTAGCAATTTCTAGGCTAATTGCTAATAAAAAAGCCACTTAGTATCAATAAGACGCTAAGTGGCTTTTCTTTTGAGGTTTAATCGACTACTGGTTAGATGCAGTATCCATTACATAACCTTTTAAATAAATATTAATTTTTTCAATTTCTTCTTGGCGCTTTTGCTTTAGATCAGCATGATAGCCTTGATTAACTCCATTTTCTGAGTTTTGTAGGCTATCTACATTCAAAACAATGTCACTATCATTGTTTTGATAGCTGGCTAAGCTTAAACCTACTACAGGGCCAACATTGTTAGAAGCAGTAGTAGCAATATTATCCATGCTCTGCTCAGAGGCATTGTAAGTTTGCAAGCCAATTACAGCTACAGTTGCTACTGAGGCAGCAATAGCAATTTGTGAAGCAAAAATACCAATCTTCTTAAAGTTGATAGCTTTAGCTTTCTTATTCTTAGCAATAGCAGCTAAATTATCCTTGGTATTAACAGAAGCCTGATCCAAGAGCACTTCATTGTGAGTAGCTTGACTATTGAAAGAAGTTTTAAGCATTGAAGGCAGATCATCATTGTCCTCATATGGAGGAACCCATGATGTAATAGGATCTTCCTTGGCAATCTGAGCCATGACCTTATCAGAAAAGTTAAGATCAACTTGTTTAGGAAGCTCATTACGTAAAGCGCTTCTGATCAATGCCCAATTTTTCAAGTGTGACTTAACCTCATTTGAGGCAAGTACTGAGCTATCCTCGGAAAATTGCTGATGGCACTGTCCATCAAAAAGCTCCGAGGCTCTTATAAGATGCTCGTTATTTTTTGATGACACGTTTTGCATATACTGCTCCAAACTAATTTCCTTGTGAAAACTGAGCTAATCTATCTTCAATAAATTGCCGTGCACGAAAAATTCGTGATCTTACAGTTCCGATAGGTGTGTCCATAATTGAAGCGATATCCTCATAAGACATTTCTTCAACTTCACGGAGTACAATAGCTCGTTTTAAATCCTCTGGAAGGTCTTCCATGGCCTGACTAACAATCTTATGTAGTTCATCTGATTCAAGTAAGGCATCAGGCGAATCGTTTGAGATTAATAAACCTTTTACGTCTTGCTGATTATCAAATTCAGGGTCATCAACATCAACAGAGTAGCGATGTTTTTGATTTTGCTCTAAATAAGACTTGGCAGTATTGCTTACAATACGATAAAGCCATGTATAAAAAGAGCTTTCACCCCTAAAATTAGCAAGCGCACGATACGCCCTAATAAAGGATTCTTGTGCTATATCATTGGCATCAACATAATTATTTACATACTTATATGCTATATCGCATACCTTATGTTGATAACGTAACACCAAGATGTTGTAGGCCTCTTTGTCACCTTGCTGCACTCTTTCGACGATAGCTTGATCGCTAGCAGCTGTAGTGTTCTCTAGAGCTGTTTTTCTCGTCCTTTGCATTCAATGTATCCATCCAACATCTATTTCACTTATTTAGACAGGTTTAAAAAAATTAAGTTCCCAAACTGGTTTCAATATTTCATATATTTGCAAAATCACATGATCTGCTGCGCAAAGCAACTATATTAAAACCTAAGTTTCTGACCAGACATAAGCACAATAATTTAGTTTTGTTTGCTTATACCTAATTAGAGTGCTCATTATAGACTAAAACAATGACCTATTCTGATTTTGAATAATTTTTAGTCGCTTATTAAAAATATAGTGATTTATAAATAGCTCTTAATTAATGCCTCCAAACGGTGCAAGTTTCTATTAATTTGCCCCTGTTTTTTTGTGGATCTAAAATTAATTCATCATGTCTTTTGTTTTGTACAGGCTTAATTAATTTAGCCAGCTTAGCAATAACAGCTCTTGCTCTCTTGTATTAACAATTAAGTATAAATCTATGCTGTTTTACTGAGTTTTTTTAACTCCATTTAAAAGGGTCGCTCATGAACTACACAACAGACTGTCTCATTATCGGAAGTGGCGCAGCAGGACTTACCTTAGCCTTAGGTATAGCAAAAAAGGCAAAAGTTATTGTTCTTTCCAAAGCAGATGTTTGCGCAGGCTCAACTAACTACGCTCAAGGTGGCATTGCTGGTGTATACAATATCAAAGATGACCAAGACTCTATTGAGAATCATGTTAAAGATACATGTATTGCTGGCTCATTTATCTGTGATGAAAAAGTAGTTCGTTATGTAGCAGAGCATGCCCAAGAGTCTATTCAATGGTTAATTGATGCTGGTGTTCCTTTTGATCAAAAAGAAGAACCAGCTAAAAAAGATCAATCTCCTTACCACCTACACCGTGAAGGTGGCCACTCCAATCGCCGTATTTTCCACGCTGAAGACCACACTGGTCGCTCTATCCAAGAAACCTTAGTTGCTCGTGCTAAAGAAAATCCAAATATTACTATCTTAGAAGATCGCTATGCTATTGATTTGATTACCACCAAGAAATTAAATCTTCCTGGTAATCGTGTTTTGGGCGCATATGTATTAAATGAAAAGAGCGATCATGTAGAAACTATTAAAGCTCGTTATGTTGCTCTATGTTCTGGTGGTGCATCTAAGGTATATCAATATACCTGTAATCCTGAGGTAAGCTCTGGCGATGGTATTGCTATGGCGTGGCGTGCAGGTTGTCGCGTAGCCAATATGGAATTTAACCAATTCCACCCTACCACCCTTTACAATGCAGCCGATCGTAACTTCTTATTAACCGAAGCCCTAAGAGGCGAAGGTGCAACTTTAGAGCGCAAGGATGGCACTCGCTTTATGCCTGAATACGATGAGCGCTGTGAATTAGCCCCTCGTGATATTGTTGCTCGTGCTATTGATCATGAAATGAAGAAGACTGGTGCTGATTGTATGTACCTCAACATCAGTCATAAGCCTGCTGACTTTGTTAAAAAGCACTTCCCAACTATTTATGAAAGATGCTTAAAGGTTGGTATCGATATTACTAAGCAACCAATTCCTATTGTTCCAGCCGCTCACTTCTCTTGTGGCGGTGTAATGGTTGACAACAAGGGCCGCACCGATATTCAAGGCTTATATGCTATTGGTGAAGTGGCTTATACAGGCCTACATGGAGCCAACCGCTTAGCCTCCAACTCTCTACTTGAGTGCGTTGTTTATGGTCAGGCAGCTGCCAAAAACATGTTGAAGCATTTAGATGACGATGAGTGGGGTGATGATGGCATAGAGATCCCAGCTTGGGATGAGAGTCGTGTAAGTGACTCAGATGAGGAGGTTATTATTACTCACAACTGGCACGAACTACGTCTTATGATGTGGGATTACGTTGGTATTGTACGTACTAACAAGCGTCTTGAAAGAGCTATGCACCGCATCAACCTGCTTAAGAATGAGGTTACCGAGTACTACTCTAACTTTAAGGTTTCAAAAAACCTATTAGAGCTACGTAACTTACTTCAGGTAGCTGAAATCATTGTACGCTCTGCTCAAGAGCGTAAAGAATCAAGAGGCCTTCACTACTCTTTAGATTATCCAAATCAGCTTGAGCACTCAGGTCCAACTATTTTATCTAAAGACTGCATTGATAAGTAATCTTTGAGTTTTTATTCTTTGTATATTTTGGGCATCCTTTGTGATGCCCTTTTTATTTAAAAAAACTGGGTATTTTACTAAAATGTTTCTATGTGATAATTAAGATAGATTCTTTTTGATAAAAGGAGCTTACTATTAAAGGCATACTCTTAGCTGGCGGAAGGGGAACTCGTTTATACCCTCTTACTAAGACTATATCTAAACAGCTTTTGCCAGTTTACGATAAACCAATGATTTTTTACCCTTTATCAACACTAATGTTGTTTGATATTAGGGAGATTCTTATTATTTCTACTCCTGAAGATCTGCCTAATATTGAACGCTTATTAGGCAATGGTTCTACCTTAGGACTATCTATAAGTTATGCTATACAAGAAGAACCTAGAGGAATAGCAGAAGCTTTTATCATTGGTGCATCCTTTATAGGAGAAGATAACGTATGCCTAATCCTAGGAGACAATATCTTTTATTTGGGCGAACATATAAATAAATATGTGGATGCCATACATAAGCACGAACACTCCCAAGCTACAATTTTTGCCTATCATGTATCAAATCCTAATAGATTTGGCGTTATAGAGTTTGATAATAACTTTAACGTCAAAAGCATTGAGGAAAAACCAATAAATCCTAAATCTAATTTCGTTTCTGTAGGCTTGTACTTTTACCCAAGTGATGTCATTGCAAAAGCTAATAAACTAAGTCCATCAAAACGCAATGAACTTGAGATCACAGACCTAAACAATATGTATCTTAAAGAAGGTAGGCTGCAAGCATTGCCTTTACTAAGAGGAAACGCATGGTTAGATGCAGGAACACCAGATTCTCTTATGGACTCTAGTAACTTTGTCCAAATCATTGAAAAAAGACAAGGCTTAAAAATAGCTTGCTTAGAAGAAATAGCCTATAAAAAAGGCTATATAAATGCAGATCAGCTAGAAGGTATTATTAACAATCTAACTGACGGAAACTATAAAGACTACCTAATTAAAGTGTTGGCTGACGAATATGAATTTTATTAAAACTGATATTTCTGGTCTCATTATCGTCGAGCCTAAAATTTTCTCTGATTGTAGAGGACATTTTTTTGAGTCCTACAATCAAAAGGAATTTAGTGCACATGGTATTGATATAAATAACTCTCAGGATAATCAATCCCTCTCATATCAAAATGTTTTGCGAGGAATGCATTGTCAACTTAATGGTCATGAACAAGCTAAATTAGTTAGAACCATTCATGGGTCTATACAAGACATAGTTGTTGATATTAGAGTAAACTCACCAACATTTGGAAATTGTTTCAGCATTGAGTTGAATTCTGATAATTGTTTAAGCCTATATATTCCAAAGGGCTTCTTACATGGTTTCTTAACTTTAAGTACAACAGCTATAGTTTCTTATAAGTGTGATTCTTTTTACTGCCCTAGCTCGGAGTTTACAGTTCAATTTGATGATCCTGACTTAAATCTTCCTTGGCTAAGAAATGATGTTATTCAATCTGACAAAGATAAAGCAGGCAAAAGCTTTAAAGAATTATGCAAAGTGATTGGGCAAACAACTAAATAATAACGACGTGCTTTGTGAAGCATGTTGGGAGGAGTGTAATGGCTATATCAATTTTAGTTACTGGTGGTGCAGGATTTATAGGGTCAAACTTTGTACCTTACTTTTGTAGAAAGTACCCAAATTATCACCTAATAGTGCTTGATAAGCTAACCTATGCAGGCAATCTAGACAATTTGCATGAGTGCCAAGGTCTAATTAACTACACCTTTATCCAAGGCGATATCTGCGATCCTGTTTTAATGGGCAATCTATTTCACTCTTTTGATATTAGAGGTGTGATTCACTTTGCTGCAGAAAGCCATGTAGACAACTCAATAAATGATCCAAGATCATTTATTGATACTAACATTGTAGGAACATTCAATCTTTTACAAGCAGCATATAACTATTGGATGGAAGCCCCACATAAAATTAGACCAGGTTTTGAAAATTGCCGCTTTCATCATATTTCAACAGATGAAGTATATGGCTCTTTAGGTAAGGAAGGAGTGTTTACAGAGCTTTCTAAATACGCTCCAAACTCGCCATACTCTGCAAGTAAAGCCAGCTCAGATCTAATGGTTAGATCATATTTTAAAACTTATGGTTTGAACGTAACTACTTCTAACTGCTCAAATAACTTTGGCCCAAAACAGCATGTTGAAAAGCTGATCCCTAAAACTATTCATAATTGTTTAAACCTAAAAGAAATTCCTATTTACGGTTCAGGCAATAACATTCGTGATTGGATTTATGTATTAGATCACTGCGAAGCTATAGACCTAATATTCCATAAAGGACAAGCAGGAGAGATTTACAATGTGGGCAGCAATAATGAACTTGATAACTTATCAGTAGTTCAAAGTATCTGCCAATATATGGATTATTTATGTCCAAGATCAGATGGCGGCAAATATGAATCGCTAATAACTCATGTGGCCGATAGGGCAGGGCATGATTTTAGATATGCTATTGATTCAACTAAAATTAAAAACGAACTTGGCTGGGAGCCAAAATATACTTTCGAAAAAGCTCTAAAATCAACAGTTTTTTGGTATATAAAAAACTAAATAAAAAAACACGGCAGGGAAACCTAGCCGTGTTTTTTAATATTCATGTAAGCCATTTGCTTACTTATCACAAGGAGTCGGGATTAGCCCTGACGTTGCTTGTGCTTTGGATTATCGCAGATGATGCGAACTACACCGTGGCGACGAACCACTTTGCAGTTACGGCAAATCTTCTTAACAGAAGCACCTACTTTCATGATATCAACTCCGTTTTGTGGACAGCTAAGCATTTAAATTAATGCTCAGCAAGATTCTTTAACGTCCGTAATTCCTGAGGTTTGCCTTACGCATAAGGTCGCCATATTGCTGGTTCATACGATGGCTCTGTAACTGAGCTACGAAGTCCATGATTACTACAACAATAATCAGTAATGATGTACCGCCGAAATAGAACTGAACGTTAAACCAGTTCATTAGGAGCTGAGGTACAAGACATACTAAAACCATGTAAATCGAACCTGAAAGAGTCAAACGAGTCATTACTTTATCAATGAATCGTGCAGTTTGCTCACCAGGACGAATACCAGGAATAAATGCACCACTCTTCTTTAAGTTCTCAGCAACTTCACGTGGATTAAACACTAAAGCTGTGTAGAAGAAAGTAAAGAATACAATTGCTGCTGCATAAAGGAGCTCATAAAGAGGCTGACCTGGCTGCAAGAATAAAGAAACTTCTTGCAATACGTTAGCAACAGCATTCTCACCTTGACCAAACCATGAAACGATGGTGCCAGGGAATAAAATGATCGAGGAAGCGAAAATCGCTGGGATCACACCTGACATATTGATCTTTAAAGGTAAGTTGCTACGTGGTTGTGAAATAATACGGTTGCCCATCTGACGCTTGGCATAGTCGATTGAAATTCGACGCTGTCCACGCTCGACGAACACTACGAAGAAGGTAACTACGACCACTACCACGCCGATGATCAGCAGTGCGATGGTGGATAAATCACCTTGACGTGCCTGTTCAATAGTTGAAGCAAGTGCAGAAGGAAGTCCTGCCACAATACCTGCAAAAATGATCAGAGAAATACCGTTGCCGATACCACGCTCAGTAATTTGTTCACCAAGCCACATCAAGAACATAGTGCCAGTCACCAAGGAAACGGTAGTTACAAAGTAAAAACCAAATCCTGGATTATCAACCAAACCAGGCATCATATTCGGGATGCCTGTAGCAATACCTACTGCTTGTAGAGTTGCTAAAAATAAGGTTGAAACACGTGTGTACTGAGTGATCTTGCGTCTACCTGACTCACCTTCTTTACGAAGTTCAGCTAAGGTAGGGTTAATCACTGCCAATAATTGGATGATAATCGACGCAGAGATATAAGGCATGATACCTAATGCTAAAACAGATGCACGCTCTAACGCGCCTCCGCTAAACATATTGAACATGCCAATGATGGTTCCGCTCTGATCATCAAAAAGTCGCTGCAAGACGTCAGCATTGACTCCAGGCACTGGAATGTAGGAACCAAGTCTAAACATAATAAGACCGATTACTACAAAGAGCAGGCGAGAGCGTAACTCAGAGTTTCCGCCTTTAGCTGCCTGTGCTTGTGCTTCGCGACCCTTTTCTAGGAGCGATTTTCTAGCCATGCAAATCTCCAAAGAGCGCACCTAGTGCGCTCCGCGATTACTTGTTCTTGGCAGCAGCCTTTTCAGCCTTGTCTTTCTTAGCTGGCTTAACGATGCCAGTAGCAGCTAACTTGTCTTGAAGCATCTTGTTCTTGCTTGCGCTACGAACAGCTGACTTCTCACGACGAGCAGCAGCAGCTAAGGTGTAAGATGCAACCTCTACGGAACCACCAGCAGCCTCAATAGCAGCCTTGGCGCCACGGGTTACGCCTAAACCCTTAACCTCAACCTTACGAGTGAAGTTAGGTACCTTAGAAAGAACGATCTTAACGTACTTGATCTTCTTGTTGATCAAACGTGCCTTTAAAAGGCTTGCCATGTCAACTACGTCACCCTCAATGCGGTTTAAGTCATTGAGTAAAACCTCAGCGGTGAGGTCAGACTTTGGTGAGTAGAAGCCAAACTTTGGCAAACGGATCTTTAAAGGCATCTGACCGCCTTCAAAGCCTGGGCGAACGTTAGGGCTCTTACGAGCACCAGAACCCTTGATACCGCGACCACAGGTCTTGCCGAGGCCAGAACCGATACCACGGCCTACACGAACGTGCTTACGGTGGGAGCCTTCTGCTGGCTTAAGAGTATTAAGACGCATATTGATATTACTCCTCAACCTTAATCATGTAGCTAACCTTGTTAATCATACCGCGAACAGAAGGAGTATCCTCTAACTCAACGGTGTGACGAATACGACGTAAACCAAGGCCACGAATAGTAGCAACGTGATCTGGCTTACGGCCGATGATGCTACGTACTTGGGTAACTTTGATGGTTTTCTTCTCGGCCATTTTTTACTCCAAGATTTCCTTAACAGAAAGACCACGCTTTGCAGCGATCTGCTCAGGAGTACGCTGAGAAGCTAAGGCAGCAACAGTAGCACGAACTACGTTGATTGGGTTGGTAGAACCATAGGTCTTAGCTAAAACATTACGTACACCAGCAACTTCGAGCACAGCACGCATAGCACCGCCAGCGATAATACCAGAACCTTCAGAAGCAGGTTGCATGTATACCATAGAGCCAGAGTGCTCACCCTTAACAGCATGGAAAAGGGTACCGTCATTTAAAGAAATGTTCTTGTTAATGTTACGGCGAGCTTGCTCAATAGCCTTTTGAATTGCAGCAGGAACCTCGGAGGCCTTGCCATAGCCATAGCCTACGCGGCCATTGCCATCACCAACAACAGTTAAAGCGGTGAAAGAGAAAATACGACCACCCTTAACTACCTTGGCTACGCGATTTACAGCGACTAACTTCTCCTGAAGCTCGCCAGCTTGAGTTTCATCTTTGTGTTGCATTGAAGTACACTCCTAGAACTTGAGGCCAGCTTCACGAGCAGCATCAGCTAGAGCTGCAACACGGCCGTGATACTTGTAACCAGAACGGTCAAAAGCTACGCTCTCAACCTTAGCGGCTAAGGCACGCTCGGCAATGGTCTTACCAATTACCTTTGCAGCCTCAATATTACCGGTATACTTGAGCTCCTTTACTAACTCCTTCTCTAAGGTGCTAGCGCAGGCTAATACGCGGCTATCCTTGTCAATAATTTGAGCGTAGATGTGACGAGGAGTGCGAGTAACGACGAGGCGAGTAACACCCAACTCGTGCATCTTAGCGCGTGACTTAGTAGCACGACGGATGCGAGATTGTTTCTTATCAAACATGGTTTTTACCTCAATCCTTACTTCTTCTTAGCTTCCTTGATACGGACTACTTCGTCAGAGTAGCGGATACCCTTGCCCTTGTAAGGCTCTGGAGCGCGGTAAGCGCGGATATCAGCAGCAACCTGACCTAAGAGAGCCTTATCAAAGCCCTTAAGGATAATTTCAGTCTGAGATGGGGTCTCACAAGTGATACCCTCTGGAAGCTCATGATTTACTGGGTGAGAGAAGCCTAAAGCTAAGTTTAGAACATTACCCTTGGCTTGAGCACGGTAGCCCACACCAACGAGGTTTAACTTCTTCTCGTAGCCCTTATCAAGGCCTACTACCATGTTCTGCAATAAAGCACGGGTGGTGCCAGATTGCATGTTTGCCTCAGCAGACTCATCGGCAACAGCAACGTGAAGTGCGTTGTCAGAGAAAGTAACCTTCACCTTATCGTGAGCGGTTAACTGCATTTGGCCCTTCTTGGATTTAATGGTGATTAATTGGCCGTCGATGGAGACCTCGACGCCTTGAGGAACTAAAATTGGTTCCTTAGCAATACGTGACATGTCCCCTCCTTATGCGACGTAGCAAATAACTTCGCCGCCTAAACCGTCCTTACGGGCGGCACGGTCGGTCATTAGGCCTTTAGAGGTAGAAATTACCGCAATGCCTAAGCCATTCATAATGCGTGGAAGATCGCGGCACTTCTTGTAAATGCGAAGGCCAGGACGTGAAACGCGCTGAATCATCTCTACTACTGGCTTGCCCTCGTAGTACTTGAGACCAATCTCGAGTACCTTCTTGGTATCGCCGGTTACAGTAACAGAGGCAATGTAGCCCTCTTTTAACAATAAGTTAGCGATAGCAAGCTTTTGCTTTGAGGAAGGCATGGACACCATAACCTTGCCAGAAGCTTGGCCGTTACGAATACGGGTCAGCAAATCCGCAATAGGATCTTGCATGCTCATGTGTGTCTCTCCTCTTACCAGCTAGCCTTGTGAAGGCCAGGAATTTCACCACGCATCATGTGCTCACGGAGCTTAATACGGCATAAGCCGAACTTGCGTAGGTAACCATGTGGACGGCCAGTCTCAGCACAACGATTGCGCTGACGGCATGGGCTTGAATCGCGTGGCAATGCAGCTAAGGCTTGTACAGCTGCAAAGCGCTCTTCATCAGAAAGAGATACACTGGAAATCTTTTGCTTGAGCTCTTGGCGCTTTGCAAAATACTTATTAGCAAGGCGCTCACGCTTGAGCTCACGGTTCTTCATAGAAGTCTTAGCCATATTTAGGTTCGTCCTAATTACTTAGCCTGAGTGCGGAATGGGAACTTGAAAGCCTCTAATAAGGCACGACCCTCTTCATCAGTCTTGGCGGTAGTGGTGATGGTGATGTCAAGGCCACGAATAGTGTCAACCTTGTCATAGTCGATCTCTGGGAAGATGATCTGCTCGCGGACACCCATTGAATAGTTGCCACGACCATCAAAAGACTTGGAAGATAAACCACGGAAATCGCGGATACGTGGGATAGAGATTACAATTAAACGCTCTAAGAATTCCCACATGCGCTCACCACGTAAAGTTACCTTACAACCGATTGGGTAACCTTCACGAATATGGAAGCCCGCTACAGACTTGCGAACCTTGGTGATTAATGGCTTCTGGCCAGAGATAGCGGCCATATCGCGTGCTGCGTTCTCGAGAACCTTCTTATCAGCAACAGCCTCACCAACACCCATGTTAAGGGTGATCTTCACAATCCGAGGGACTTGCATGACTGTTTTGTAACCAAACTTTTCAGTTAAAGCTTTGATTACTTCCTGCTTGTATTGATCATGCAGTTTCGCCATCGTTATTACTCCTGAATAAAACTGCTATTAAGCCTTAGTTGGAATGATTTCGTTGTTAGACTTGAAGAAACGAACTTTCTTGCCATCTTCGAAACGGAAACCAACCTTATCAGCTTTGTTAGTGCTTGGGTTTAAGATTGCTACGTTAGAGATATCGATTGGGGCTTCTTTAGTTTGCTTGCCACCTTCGATACCCATTGCTGGGTTAGCTTTAACGTGCTTAGTTACGAGGTTTAAACCCTCAACTAATACTTTGTGATCTTTGGTTAGAACGGAAATTACTTTACCAGTCTGACCTTTGGACTTGCCAGCGATCACGATAACTTCATCATTGCGGCGGATTTTCGCTGCCATGTTTATACCCCTTAAAATTAGAGTACTTCTGGAGCTAAAGACACAATCTTCATGAACTGCTCACCGCGAAGCTCACGGGTAACAGGTCCGAAAATACGAGTGCCAATTGGCTCATGCTGGTTGTTTAATAAAACAGCAGCATTGCTATCAAAGCGGATGACAGAACCGTCAGCACGGCGAACACCCTTCTTGGTACGCACTACTACGGCATCAACAACATCGCCCTTCTTGACTTTGCCACGTGGGATTGCTTCTTTGACAGACACCTTGATAATGTCGCCAATAGCAGCATAACGGCGGTGAGATCCACCAAGGACCTTAATGCACATTACGCTACGAGCACCCGAGTTGTCAGCAACGTCGAGCATGGTTTGCATCTGGATCATTTAAGAATGCTCCAAGGTTAAATAAACAATAGTATCCCTCTCAATAAGTTAGAGGGCGCTGAATGATACCATGAAAATCAGACTTTAGCAAGTTTTTGTGCTTTATATCTCAATTTTTTATTAAATTAATTTTAAAACACCAAATTTTCATCTTAGTCATATGCGCCATGGACTTAATAGAGCAGGGCATGATAGCTAATAAAATTTCAAAGCCGATACTATACAGCTTTTTTACAAATAAAAAAAGGATCCTTTTGAATACTCAAAAGAATCCTTTTTGTTAAATTAGACTAAAATTTAGTCTAAAAGCGATTATTCTGCCTTTTCGAGAACAGAAACTAAAGTCCAAGCAATGGTCTTAGCAACTGGACGGCACTCTTGGATCTCTACGAGATCGCCCTTGCGTGCGTCGTTGTTTACGTCCTGTACGTGGAACTTAGTAGTACGCTTTAAAATCTTTCCGTAGATTGGGTGCTTAACACGGCGCTCTACAGCTACGACGCAAGCCTTTTGCATCTTATCGCTAACAACGCGACCACGGAGGGTGCGTGCTACCTTTTGAGTGTTCTGAGTATCAGACATTTAGCACACCTCTATTGAGCGCTTTGAGCGCGAAGCTTCTCAGATAAAACAGTGTTAACACGAGCAATGTTGCGACGAACCTTGCGAATGTTATCGGTCTGGCCTAACTGATTTAACTTGTGTTGGAAACGGAGATTGAATTGCTCACGCTGAAGGTCATTAAGTTCAGTCTTAAGCTCTTCAACGGACTTAGCACGTAACTCACTTGCCTTCATTAGATCACCGCCTTACGAACGAAAGTAGTGGTAACAGATAACTTAGCAGCTGCAAGACGGAAAGCCTCACGAGCTACTTCCTCTGGAATACCGCTTAGTTCAAAGAGTACCTTACCTGGTTGAATTGGGCATACCCAATACTCAACAGTACCCTTACCTTTACCCATACGAACACCGAGAGCCTTCTGAGTGATTGGCTTGTCTGGGAACACACGGATCCAAACCTTACCAACACGCTTCATCTCACGAGTGAAAGCACGACGAGCAGCTTCGATTTCACGAGCAGTAATTTGACCGCGAGAAGTTGCTTTTAAACCGTAGTCGCCGAAGGATACTTCGCTTCCTGCGTAGGCTAAGCCCTCGTTACGACCCTTCTGGGTCTTGCGATACTTTGTACGCTTTGGTTGTAACATTTATTCTATCCTCCGTTACTCAGCAGCTGGGGCCTCAGCAGCCTGGGCAGGCTTCTTTTGACCCTGAGCGCGGTCGTTGCGACCACCACGGCGGTTGTTGCGAGCACCGTTGTCGTTACGACGACGGCCCTTGCGATCGGCTGGAGCATTTGCATTACGCTCTTCAGTCTCTTCCTGGTTGAGAGGTAATTGACCTAAAACCTCACCCTTGAAGATCCATACCTTAACGCCGATAACACCGTAAGTAGTTACAGCCTCGGATAATGCATAGTCGATATCAGCACGTAAAGTGTGTAATGGTACACGGCCTTCACGTAACCACTCGGAACGAGCGATTTCTGCACCGCCTAAACGGCCAGATACTTCAACCTTGATACCCTTAGCACCAACACGCATAGCGTTTTGGATAGCCTTCTTCATAGCACGGCGGAACATTACGCGGCGCTCGAGCTGAGAAGCGATAGAGTCGGCTACTAACTTAGCATCGAGATCAGGCTTACGAACTTCGCTGATGTTAACCTGAGCTGGAACACCTGCGATGTCAGTAATCTTCTTGCGAAGCTTTTCAACGTCTTCGCCCTTCTTGCCAATGACGATACCAGGACGAGCAGTGTGAATGGTTACACGAATGCTCTTAGCTGGACGGTCAATAACAATCTTAGAAACAGATGCGTTCTTAAGTTCTTGGGTTAAGTACTTACGAACTTCGAAATCGCTCTTGATATTGGCTGGGAAATCCTTGGTGGATGCATACCAGACCGATGAGTAAGGCTTAGTAATACCAAGTCTTATTCCAATCGGATTTACCTTCTGACCCATCTTAAGCTCCTGTTAGCGCTCAGCAACGTAAATGGAAATGTGAGAGGTTCTCTTCACAATACGATCAGCACGGCCTTTGGCACGTGGCATTATGCGCTTAAGAGATGGACCCTCATCGATCATGATGCGAGAAACAATTAACTTGCTGCTATCTAAACCAGCATTGTTCTCTGCATTGCTAACGGCAGACTTTAATACCTTATTGATTAAAGCTGCAGCCTTACGTGGGCTGAACTTTAAGAGGTCAAAAGCCTGATCAACAGGCATACCGCGTACCTGATCAGCAACTAAACGTGCCTTTTGGGCAGAAGTACGAGCAAAACGATGTACAGCCTTTACTTCAGTCATTGTCTTTACTCCTACTTACCACCCTTCTTGTCCGTAGCAGCGTGACCACGGAAAGTGCGGGTAGGGGCGAATTCACCCAACTTGTGACCAACCATTTCATCGGAAACGTAGACAGGTACGTGCTGACGGCCATTGTGCACAGCAATCGTCATACCGATCATGGCAGGAATAATCATTGAACGGCGAGACCAAGTCTTAATTGGCTTCTTATCAGCGCCAGTAGCTGCCTGTTCAACCTTCTTCAATAAGTGCGCGTCAATGAACGGGCCTTTCTTTAAAGAACGTGGCATGTTATTTCCTCACTAACGATTAACGGTGACGAACAATGTACTTGTCAGTACGCTTGTTCTTACGGGTCTTGAAGCCCTTACATGGGGTACCCCATGGTGAACGAGGCTGAATACCCTTGTTGCGGCCCTCACCACCACCGTGTGGGTGGTCGATTGGGTTCATGGACATACCGCGAACGGTAGGACGAACACCGCGCCAACGGTTAGCACCAGCTTTACCTAATTGACGGAGCATATGCTCTGAGTTGCCTACTTCACCGATAGTTGCACGGCCGTTAGCAAGAACGCGACGCATTTCACCAGAACGCATACGTAAGGTTACATAGTCACCCTCACGAGCAAGAATCTGGCAGAAAGTGCCTGCAGAACGAGCAAACTGAGCGCCCTGACCTGGTACTAACTCAACGTTGTGAACGTTGGTACCAACAGGGATATTGCGGAGTGGTAAGGCGTTACCAACCTTGATTGGTGCACCGTCACCGCTCATGATCTTGTCGCCAGCCTTTAAGCCCTTAGGAGCTAAGATGTAGCGACGCTCACCATCAGCATAAACAACTAATGCAATGTGAGCAGAACGATTTGGATCGTACTCAAGACGCTCTACGCGACCCTCGATACCATCCTTTTGACGCTTAAAGTCGATTAAACGATAGCGCTGCTTGTGACCACCACCGATGTGACGGGTAGAGATGTGACCGTAGTTGTCACGACCACCAGTCTTACGCTTCTCAACTACGAGTGATGGACATGGACCACCTTTCCACAGATCAGGATTCTTGATCTGAATTACATGGCGACGACCTGCGGAGGTAGGCTTAGTCTTAATGATAGCCATTAGTTGCTCTCCTTGTCAGCTGCCTGAGAGGTGAAGTCGATCTTCTCGCCCTCAGCTAAGGTTACATAGGCCTTCTTCCAGTCGGAACGACAGCCGTAACCGTGAGCAGAACGACGCTTCTTGCCGAGTACATTTAAAGTACGAACAGCACCAACATCTACGCTGAAGATAGTCTCTACAGCCTGCTTGATCTCTTGCTTAGTAGCATCCTTAACAACCTTGAAAACGTAGGTGTTAGTTTGCTCAGCTCTTGCGCTCTTCTCAGTAACGATAGGTGCGCGAAGGATGTTCATTAAACGAGCATTCATCATTTGGTGATATCCTCCTCAACCTTCTTGAGAGCAGCGGCGGTAATTAATACCTTGTCAAAGCCTACAAGATTTACAGGGTTGAATGAAGCGGTGCCTGGCTGGCATACTTCAACCTTGTAAAGGTTACGAGCAGCTAAGAATAAATTCTCATCAAACTCTTCAGTTACGATCAAGACTTGCTTTAACTCAAGATCCTTGAGCTTGCTTACTAAGGTCTTGGTCTTGTGGTTCTCTAACTTTAAGTCCTCAACAACGACTAAGCGATCTTGACGAACTAACTCAGAGAGAATGCTCTGCATAGCAGCGCGGTACATCTTACGATTTACCTTCTGAGACCAATCTTGTGGCTTAGCAGCAAATACGGTACCACCAGCACGCCATAATGGAGAACGGGTAGAACCAGCACGAGCACGGCCAGTACCCTTCTGGCGGAAAGGCTTCTTGCCGCCGCCTGAAACCTCAGAACGGGTCTTTTGCGCTTTAGTTCCTGCACGAGCGGTACTTAGGTAAGCAACAACTACCTGATGTACCAGCGCTTCATTGAACTCGCGACCAAAGGCACTATCAGATACCTCTAGTGGCTTGCCAGCGCCAATCATCTTTAATTCCATGATTCCTTTACCTCAGGTTAAGCTTTAACACTTGGCCTTACGATGAGATCCCCGTTATTGGCACCTGGAACAGCGCCCTTTACGAGGAGTAGGTTGCGCTCAGCATCGATGCGAACGAGGTCTAAGCACATAACAGTGACCTTCTCGCCGCCCATGCGACCAACCATCTTCTTGCCCTTAAACACGCGACCTGGAGTCTGGTTTTGACCAGTAGAGCCAGGAACACGGTGGGAACGTGAGTTACCGTGAGTAAAGTCCTGAGTACGGAAGTTGTAGCGCTTTACGGTACCAGCAGTGCCCTTACCTTTTGACTTGCCAGTTACATCAACTTTAGTGATGCCTTCTAAAGCGTCTACCTTAATCTCAGAGCCAACTTGATACTTTTCAAGCTCGGAAGGCTCTAAACGGAACTCCCATAAACCGCGACCTGCGGTGACACCAGTCTTAGCGAAATGACCGATTTCAGCCTTGGTCATACGTGAAGCTTTACGCTCACCAGTGGTTACTTGAATAGCGTTGTAACCATCAGTTTCCTGATTCTTGATCTGGGTGACGCGATTAGCCTCAACCTGGATTACGGTTACTGGAACTGACTTACCGTCCTCGTTAAATACGCGGGTCATTCCAAGCTTGCGGCCAATTAAACCGATTGACATTGTAATTTTCCCCCTCGTTAGCGAAGGCTGATTTGAACATCTACGCCAGCAGCAAGATCAAGACGCATTAATGCGTCAACAGTCTTCTCTGTAGGCTCCACGATGTCTACTAAGCGCTTGTGAGTACGAATTTCATACTGGTCACGAGCATCCTTGTTGACGTGTGGGGAGATGAGGATGGTATAGCGCTCCTTGCGAGTTGGGAGCGGGATCGGACCGCGTACCTGAGCGCCAGTGCGCTTAGCGGTTTCAACGATTTCAGCAGTCGAATGATCGATTAATCTGTGGTCGTATGCCTTGAGGCGGATCCGAATTCTTTGGTTCTGCATTACAGACTCCGAAAAAACAAAAAGAACATGTAGGCACATGCCTTCCTATCCTTATTCACTTTTTACAGAATAAAGATAAGAGGATGCTCTACTAAACAAATCTCCCAAAATTAGGGAGAGTATCTCAGCCACAGTACGTTACTGGAGGGCTGGACTGTGCAATATCAAACTATATAACCACTGTGATGTGGCGCACAGATTTTGGGCTTATTATACTGATATAAATCGCTTTTGCAAGAAATTTTTTAAATCTTTTGCAAATTTTATTTTATTCTGACATATGGGAGATATTCAATTATTTACGTTAAACTAATAGTTTTGCTGTATGTTGAGGGTCATTATCTAAGCAAATTTTGATAAATAACGAACTGTCTCCCCCTACATCTGTTTATTATGCAAAATACAGCTTAATCTAATATTATTCCCTAAAAACTCATTTAAGAGATTCATCTATGGATAAGGATCTTATTTCAGTTATTGTTCCTGTATTTAATGCTGCTTCTTATCTAGAAAGTAGAATTGCCAACCTTATTAATCAGACATACCCAAATGTCGAATTTATTTTTATCGATGATTGCTCTACCGATAATAGCTTTGAGTTATTAAAAAGTATTCAGCAAGCACATCCTAATAAGGACATTAAGATTTTTGAAAATCAACAAAACTTAGGACCAGCCGATACTAGAAATAAAGGTCTAGCACTCTCTTCAGGAAAATTTGTTTACTTTGCAGATGCTGACGATATTGCTGATATTAGTCTTTTAGAAAAAGCACACAATAAGCTTGTAGAAGAGCAGTCTGATGTTGTGTTTTTCGCATACCAGCAAGTTGAAAAAGATAAAATTAAAAACTACCCAATTCCATCTGAGGTTTTATATGTATCTACACACTCATCTATAAATGACTTAAAGAAGCTGTCATTTCGTATGAGTTATACTCCTTGGTCAAAAGTTGTTCGCAAAGAATTTTTATCCAATAACAACATTCAATTCCCAGATATTCGCTTTGGTGAAGACATGTGTTGGACAATGCAAGTTTTGCAATATGCAAACAAAGTTAGTTTTCTTAATGAGTATCTTTACAAACATGTTATTACTGAAGGCTCTTTATCGTCTGGAAAATATGCGATACAGATGTTTGATTACTACAAAATCCTTAAAGATACTTTTAATAAGTTCCTGAACTCTGCATACTAAAGTAACCTCTAAACAACAAATTTTAATAAAACCCTATATATATCTTGTTTTCAAGGGACAAGACTAGAGGTTAACCTATTGTTAGGTAACCTCTACAATTTTTTGATAAATGCGATATATAAGGCAAATCTACTTTGAGGTTACTTTAGTATGCAGAGTTCAGGAAGTTTAATTGCTCAGAGGTCCTTCAAAAAGAGCTTGTAATACACATTATGATAGCTTATAAAGGTTTTATAGGTCATATAGACAATGCTAAACAAAAAGAATTAGCAAAAGCTTTATTTGACTTGCCTGAAATACAAAATCTCGAGCAAGAACTTTTGGGATATTCAATGTGGGAAAAGTATCCTTTCTATAAACTAATTCCCAAAGGAACTTTTAAAGTTAGAGCTCGCTTAAAGGATCGTTATTCAGATTTCAAACTAATGAAATTTGTTTTGGATACAAAAAGCTTACTGCTTTAAAAACAAAAAGAGCGCCGAAGCGCTCTTTTTTATGGGTAAAGCAAAAGCTTTAGTTCGAACTAATATTACTTGCTTAAGGAAGCAGCGATAAAGTCCTTAAGGTCAGCCTTAGAGATAGCACCAACGCGCTGACCAACCATCTCACCATTCTTGAAAACTAATAATGTTGGGATGCTCATAACTTGCCATTGAGTAGCAGCCTGCTGGTGATCATCAATATTGATCTTGCAAATCTTAACGTCATCCTGCTCATTAGCAAGATCGTCTAAGATAGGGCCAACCATACGGCAAGGACCACACCATGGGGCCCAGAAGTCGAGTAAAACTGGCTTATCAGACTTTAAAACCTCAGACTCAAAAGTATCATCAGTAAGATGTACAATTTTGTCGCTCATATATCTACTCCTAAGTAATTACGCTGTTGGATATCTTAGCACACACTCAAGCTAAGCATACCTACCATGTGTTGCTAGTTGACAAAGTGAACTTCTCCCTCCAAACCTTGCGATTATGGAGGGAGCTTCTTGGGTTGGTTACTAGGTTCCCTTTTATGAGACCTCCTTACTCACTCTTAGGTTACCATAATTATTAAGTTCCCTTAATAACCTCGCCAAATCTCATACGGTCAAAGAGTTAACCGCATCGGCTGGCACACGCAGCCGCTATCTACGATAGTCCTTTACAGAGACATTTCGGATACATTTATTATATAAGCGCCTCATCGAGTAAAAAGCACTTGTAAGGAGCTTGGTTGACTATGAACAACTCCATTATTCATGGAGATTCTTACCTTGATTATTAAGTCGCCCTAATAACCTAAACAATATTGTCAAAGGGTTATCCTTTTCGGCTGGTATATACGCTAATTCTTAGCATTTTGGATCAGTAACCTATTATACTTTTTGACTGATTATTTTAATGGTTAAAAACAAGCTTATTTAAAAGGAAAACAACTGAGTTTATTAAATAGTATATGGAAATAGTGTCCAAATTAATATGTAGGATATTGATCAAAGCAGATCAATATATTTTGGATCATATAATGATACTATTTAAAAAACTTTCCTTTAAACCAGCATATATATCACCTTTTAATTAAGTGGGTCAAAAATACAATAGGATAATGATCCAAAAATCAGAGAATTAGCGTATATACTGCCGCATTTAAGTATCCCCTTTACAGGATCATCGCCAAATGCTTTTCTTATGATATTAATACTGCCATTAACATCAGCATTGAGTAATGCACCATTTTTAGCTTTATAGAGTCCGCGT
>NZ_JALKIM010000060.1 GCF_023050945.1 Anaerobiospirillum sp. NML120448
CTGTTTTAGATGAAATTAAAAGACTACTTAACAGTCCTGAGATCTGCTTTCCCTTACCAGAGTTACCATTGCTTCCTTTAAAGGAATCGAATAATTAAAGCTCAATACTCTTAATTAGGAAATCATGGGTTGTTCTTGGGGTGATGTGGCTATCTTTTTGCTATAGTGATCACTTGCTTTTGATGTTGGATAGAGCTCTTTTGCTGCTTTTGGGGCATCACTATTTTAAGAATGAGGCTGATCCATTTATAATTCTTGAGTGTAGGATTATTGGTGAGTTTAAATTAGATTAGGACGATTATTAGCTGGCCTTTGATTGGTACGAGATTATTCTAAGACCAACCTGGGCAAAAGAGGGATCTTTTATGGCACTGACTATGGTACAACAATGCAAAGCATGGTTTGAGGCAGGTTTAGACGATAACATTATTAAAATGGTCTATGATCTTGCTAGAGACCAAAAATTTAGTCTTGATAGTCAAGCTGCTATTAACTTGCCGCCAAGTGCTAAGCGCCAAGAACAAATAGATGCTCTTTTTTGGCTGGGTGCTGCTCAAAACCGCCAAGGTGTCAAGCATAATGATCTAACACTGATTAAATCAGGTATTGAGCTGTTGCTACCTTTGTATAGCGAATATTGCGATGATCTAAATTATTTTGTCTCTTTAGCCTTAGCTTTTGAGTACTTGGGACAATATGAGCATGCCTTATATTATCTTTACGAGGCTATGGGACAATTTCCTAAGGTAGCTCATGTTGATGACATGATTGAAAGTGTAGCTGCTAAGCTCAATATTGATGAATGCGACTTTTCCTTTAATAGTAAAGTAAGAGCTGCCTGGCAAGAATTATTAAATAATGTCCCAAGAATCCAAAGCTATTTGGCTATTGTCAATCCTAGCGTAGGCGAACAACAAGCCCTTAAGGATTTGGTAACTAAGCCATTTAGTAATATCTGTAGCTTCTTTGATGTACAGATCCAAACTAAGGTTCAAGATGTTTATTTCTATCTAAGCTGTCATGGCGATGAAAGCTTATTTATAGCTCTTAACCATTGTTTGACTCTCAAGCGAGATGGCTTTCCCAAGAACTGGCACTTTTTAGTCGGTTTAGTTGGTTTAGGAAAAGTAAATCTTGAGGTGGATGAGCTTAATTTTGATAGCGAGCAAACCTGGTGTCGCTTAGAGCTTGCCTCTGAGCATCATGAGTTAAAAGACTCCCGCTTAGCTAACAGTGCATTAGCATTATTAAACAGTAAATTTGACCATCAAAATCATAGTGGTAAGATTGAGCCTACTGTATTAAAACTACAGCCTCAGCAAGCTGTAACAAACAGTGATTGGGCCGCTATAGAAAAGACTAACTTAACCAACAACTTAGGACACAAGAAGGTTGCTTTAGCGCCTGAAAATAATAACTCTAGTCACAGTGAGCACGCTGAGCAAAGCTTGGTTACTAATTTTAATGAAACAGCAGTGCCTAAGAGCAACGATAAAGAGCCTTCTCTTGATTTGAGCCAGCTTGACCATACTTTATTTGCAGATCTTTTTGATGATGATCCTCAAGGACAGTTCAATCCAGAAGATGGCACTTATGAGCCTTCTCTTAGCAGTAATTGCTTTAAATCATTAAACAAAAATTATGTTCTCAAGCTCTATCATCCGCTGCTCTTTACTTGGTTTAAGGCATCCAAAAGCCAGCATCCACTAGTATTAGATCGCATGATGAAAACTCTTAGCAGCTATGCTTTAGGAGAGCTTAATGTGATTGGCCTCTTTGATAAGATCGAAATGGTAAAGCACAAAGAGCCATTATCTTATAAGCTTAGTCAGCTTAGCAGTGTTTTAGAGGCTATGGATATCAATACTATTGACAGCTATAGCAACTATCTGGGCAGTTCCTATATATTAGACAATGCAAAAGGCAAGGATAGTAATAGCTTTCCTTTATTAGACAAGCTAGCCTTACCTTTAAGAGAGAATTTACTCTTTAGTGTACACAACAATGCCCAGCTCTATCACGAGCTCTATCATGAGCCTTGTGATCATAGTGCTATCAACCTACTTTGTGCCCAATGTGTCCCTTTTTATTTTGCCATTAAACGCTCAGATATGATCCGCAGCACCACATCAGACGCTGCTACAGCTACTACCAATGGCCTGGGAGCTAGTGCAGGTGCAGGAGCTACAGCAGGAGCAGGTGCTAAGGCTTGCGCAAGTGCGCAAGCACGAGCTACCGCAGGTGCGGAGGCTTACGCTGATGAAAGTCCTTTGGCGACTATGGAAAAGAAGTCTCAAAGAGATGGTACAATTTTAAGTGCTAATGAAAATACAATTAGCGATGATGACATGCAAAGAGTAACTGAGCTTTTTATTGAGGACTTTACCAATTACATTATTAGTCATGGCTATCAGTATAGCCTGCATTTTATGGGCTATGCACTTAATAAGGACTATGTCTTTATTGATGTCTTAGCCTTTGACTTTAAACTTTGTTTATATGCACTAAGCTCTTATCTAACAGAAAATTACCCTGATGTAATTTCTCTACAAGCTTCGCTGCTAATTAAAGGCAGCACTAGCGCTACCATAGATTTTGTTAAAGAGCTCTAAGATTTTTTCCTTTACTAACTTAAATTGGATTACAAGTTATGCAGTGGTTTATTGCACTAAATAATATTTACGCCCGCAAACTAGACTTGGGCTTATATGATAACTATCTTAATCAGGTTCAAAAATACGTATTAGAAGGCGATCTCAAAGCCAAAGAGTATCTAGAGAAGATTTTTACTAAGTATAACTATACTTGTCAATTTCCTAAAAATGACAAGTTCGTTAAAGATACTCATTACACTCTTCTTTTTTCCAGTGTTGTTGCCGTCTTAATCTATGACAGCGTGGTAACCATTTGTAATTTAACTCCAACTTGTCGCACTATTAATTTTTATGAGCCAATGGGCAATAAAATTGCTGCCAAATTTGAAAACTTGTCTGATGAGGAATTAATTAAGTTATCTTCTATTTTTGAGGATGAAAATCACGTCTCGCTCTCCAGCAAAGATCACAAAAAGGCTCTCGAGCTTATGGAAAATGCTATATCATTGGATACTAGCTTGTTAACCTCTCTTGATCTCGATCATATTGATGATGACTCTAGCGACACTCAGGAGAACATATCTATCTTTTCTGGTTCACAGCAACTGTCAAGTGATTATTTTTTAAATGCTGATGAAATATTAAAAAAACTGCCTAATTTAAATCTTAAAGTTAAAGACTATTTAAAGACCACCTCTTTAGCTGCTGCCAACTCTAATAAGAGACAGAACAAAAAACTTGGCGCTAAAAATGCCAAAAATCAGCAGGCTAATGCTCTTAGTGTAGATTTTGGCTATCGTGTTGCCCCAGATATGCCTTTGAGCTATTTTCAGCCAAGTAACGACGTGGATTATGGTTTTAATATCTTAAAGATCATAGATCTATGTGGCTTGCATGTCCTATTAGTAGCTCAAAGACGCAAATTCTACTTTGATGTTACTGGTCTTGATGAATTTCGTAATAATTACGATATTCTTAAAAAGTTTGATCAAGACAAGCTCGTAGACTTACACGATCAATGTGTTAAAGCATGTCTTGAGTATCAAGTTTACTGTGAACAGGCCAAAGACAAAACTTTTATGTTAGGTGCCTACAACGCCTATATTAAGAGAGCTAATGCTTTTATCAATTATTTGGAGTACCTAAAGAATGTTTATAAGTCTTTTGGCACACTTGCGTTGCAAATTAACCCAGGCTCTGATTGGAGCTCCTCTCGACTATTCTTTGAGTTCTTCCGTATATTTGAAATAGCTTATAAGTTTTGTCTTGCATCTAAAAATCCTAACTGCTTAATGCTGTTAACCAACCGCTCTGCCAAGGCCATAGATTTCTTTAAGTCAAGTGATGTGCAAATCTTAAAGAACTTAAATAGCATTGTTCCAATGACTATTTATCAGGCATGCTCTATGTACAGCTCTTTTTATCAGAGCGTTGAAGACACTCACCCAAGAGTTATCAATTTTAAGACCATTGTAGCTAACATTCTTAACTACTCTAATATTGTCTATCCAACTTCCATTAGCTTGCCTTTTGCTACCAAGTTAGATAACTATACCTATAGTGAAGAGAGCTATAAGTTAGACCTTGATGCCATGTCCGACAGTGACGGCAAACAAGCAGAACTCGAGGCTCGCAAGTATAATTATTTAAGTAAAGAGTTAAAGCTTAACCTTACTCAAAATGAGTATCTTACTTGCTTTAACTACCTATCCTATTGCCTTGATATCCTCAACTATCTACTTTTGATGGTAAGCCTTAATCAGGCCTCATATAAGGGCAATGTGTTATTGTTTAATTGGTATTGCCTCAATGCTGAGGACAACGAAAACGTCTTTAATAGCTATCAAGAGACTATTGCTGAGTATAACTTTACCTCTTTACAGGCCCAACACCTTAACTGCCTTAAGCTCTTAGTTAAGATCATGACCTTAAGTGGTAATTTAAAAGAACTCTATAGTGATAACTATCTTACCAATCTCCTCAAATTAACTAATCTTTATGATGAGGCAAACGAAAGCAAGCTTAAAAAGCGCACTAAGAAGGTAACTCTTAGCCAGAGCGAGCAATTACAACTCAATGAGTTATGTGGTGAGTTTTTACTATCTGCCAAAGATCTATTCCAGAACCTTTATAGTTTTCTCAACGATTACTATGTGCGTTTTCTTTGTTCTTACATTGAAGGTCACGAAAACTTCCGTGCAGACTATCAATATCTATTCACTAATGTTAAGCAGGTTATAAACTTTGCTTACATCTTCATGGATAATATGATTTTACAATTGGATCCAGCCCCATCAGCGCTTAAGCAACACATGGAAGCTCATAGTCAATTGTATGTACAAAACGAGTTTAGCCACACTCTTTATCAAAGAACCAAAGAGTGTGCTTCTATCTTGTTTAACTCCGATATTGCCTTAATTGGTAGGATGTTTAGCTCCTATCTTGCTTACCAAGATAAGACCTCTTTTGACAAGTACTTCGCCCTTATGTGCCCATATTTTAAAGATCGCACTAAGATAGACTACAACTTGATAGGTGTCTTATCCATGTGTCGTTTACAAGAGCTTGATCCTAAGCTTTACTCATCGGTACGTAAAACAGCTTATCAACATCCTATTGTCAGCAACAGCTTGATTTTTGTGATTCTACATTGGTTTGGTACACAGCTCACTAAACTTTATACTGCCTTGCTTTATGAATTTTTTATGAAGCTTAGCAACTATATAGACAAAGATGATGTTGAGCAAGATTTGCCTGAGCTTAACCTACTCTTTAACATCATCTCTAAAGCTATGCTCATTGATAAATTGCAGGATTACATGTACAACTTTAGCGATCAGTGTACCTACCAATCCCTGCCTTGCATCCTGAGCCCAGATCTTAAGGTAATTACAGCTAATTTAACCTCTATGATTGGTATAGTGGTGAAATTTATTGCTAACTATAAGGATAAATTTAAGTCACTCTCCGAACTCAACGACAACAATGTACTTAATAATCAAGTAGACTTTTTACAGCTTTTGCATAACGATCCTATTAAAGCTCTTGAAAAAATCGAAATTCATAATATTAACTACATTGATGAGTGCTTTAGCTTCAGTTCTTTAATTACCCTTAAAGGTAAGGGCGGCAAAGACTTTTTTAGAACTTCTGCCAAAATTTTCAGCATAGAGGATCAATACCCTAAGACTAATCTTAAGATCTTAAGTAATTACTTCTTTGGCCCAGAGTTTAGCCAGTCCATATGTCCTAAAAGCATTTCCGTAGAAGACTTCGATATGGAAGAAGATGAAATTGATTTTTGGGATATTGAATTAGCCAGAGAGCCTTCTTACGACCAATCTTGTGTTGATTTCGTTAAAATCAATATCAGGGTCATTTCTGATGAGGAAATGGGCAAGGTCTTTAGTAATTATCAACCATTTAAGCTTGATGATAATCTTGGTTTAATTTGTACCAAGCCAATGAAGATGGTAGAAAATACTGTAACTTTAAACTATGAGCCTCTGCTTGAGAAATTTAAGACTATTGTTAGTGACGAGCAACTTTATAGCTCTTTTGATCAACCTGAGCTCAAAGCTAGAGTTACCACTCTACCATCAGACGAATCAAGCGCACTAGAGCAGCCATTAGTTAGCGCCGATACTGACGCAGCTGCTAGTGCAGGTGCCGCTACAGACGCTTCTGTGGCTGCTACAGCTACTGCTAGTGCTGATGCTGCTGCCTCTAATGAGGCTAGTGCCGTGTCCAATGCCCAGGAGCAAACAGAGGCTAAGGCTGGGGCAGGCGCTGTGGTGGAGGCAAGCTCTGGTGCTAGTGATAGTGTAGGAACAGGCGCTAGTGCTAGTGTAGATGCAAAAGAGAGCACCCAAGAAAATAGTGCATCTGACAAGAGTGCTAATATCAGCAGCGCACAGCTACCTGAGCTTAAAGCTCACCTCAAGTCTGATGCGGATATAAACGAGCCAAGTAATAATATGAAACCAGCGTCAAGATCACATAACCATGTTAGCTCCAATAAGGCACCTCATAGTGAGGCTAAGGCTAATACCAAGAACGAAATTAAGATTAGAACTACCAAAATGCCTACTGCTAGCGAAATTGAGGCTATGAAGGCGCAGCTTGCTAAAAAGGATAAGCTCAACGAGCTTAATATCCGTGCTCGCTCTAACAAGCTCTTGGAAGTGACCGTAGATGCTATCTTAAAAGGCGTTGTGCTCATTGAAAGCAAAACTCTTAAGAGCGAAAACATCGAAAAAGTTATCCTAGCTATGGCTTTAGAAGAGCTTCATAAGTACGACTTGGGCCCTAAGCTGCATATGTTTGATGATTTAATCAACAAATTTAGCCACATCATTTATGTAGCTACCCAGGCTCAAACTTTACCTGTAGCCAAGCAACAGCTCTTAAATCTCAAGCAAAAATGCCAAGCTGAGCAACTCAAGAGCCAAAAAGAAATTGCCAGCTACAAAAAATAGTCTCTAGCTGGGCTTAAGCCCAGCTAAGACACCAAAACTTGGCTAAGCATGGCTGAGCTTGACTCGGCTAAGCCGAGCCGAGCCGAAACGAGCTTAGCTAAGCTGAGCTGAGCTTGGCTCCTTTTAAAGCTTAGGTCTTCACTCAAGGCCTAGGCTTTATTATTTTTAATCAAGTCGTGATTTGGCATTAGGTTTAAACTATTGGCTTTGCTACAATTAATCAGTTTTGTATATTATTTGTTTTAAGGGGCCTGTTTCTATGAAATGGACAATTGCTCAAGAGGTAATCATTGCTCGTAAGCTTGACTTAGGGCTATATGATCATTTCTTTAATCTATTAGCTAATTACCTCAATAATGGTAGCGAACAAGATAAATCCAAGCTTTGTGATTGGTTTATCCAACATGATGTCCAATTTAGAGCTCCTGCCAAAGTCCTGGTTGACTCTAGGTTAAATTACGCTATTTGCTCCTTTTTTAAAGTTGATAGTGCTTTAGCTCTCTACCAAATACTAGAGGGCACTTCTCTATCTAAACTCAGCACTAATTTGGAGCCTAACCAACAAGCTAAGTTAAATGAGTTAAGCGATGCTCAGTTAACTAAAATTTGTAATGGTAAGATCAACGCCATTATCAAGAATGCTGACTTTAAGAAATTTCTTGGAAATTTATCTTCTGTCCAAGTTTCTGCTTGTGAACCTTACAAAGCAGCTGAAGATTCTCTTATCAACTTTGAATCAACTGCATTTTCCAATCATTATTTAGCAGGCCCTCAAGAGGCAGAGTCTTTAAGATTTAAGTACTCTAAGCTTGCTCTTACTGTAGATTCTTATTTAAACCCTGATAAAGCCAAACCAAATCAGATCAAGGCTACCAGTGCTCACAAAAATCGTGTTAAAAAGAACAAACACAAAGTAGCCAATAAAAATCAGGCCGCTGTAAAAGAGATCAAAGTTCCTACAGGATATCGTGTTGAAGACGATCTCCCTTTTAGCTATTTCCAGCCAAGCAATGATAGTGATTTTGGTTTTAACATCCTTAAAAACATTGATCTATTCGGTCTACACCTTATTTTAGTAGCCCAAAGACGTAAGTTTTACTTCTTTAGTTGCAATAATTCAGAGTTTAGATCCAATTTTCAGGCTCTTGATAGCTTATCAGGCGACACCATTGTTAGCCTCCATAATAAAGCTAAGGATGCCTGTGATGAGTATCAGCAGGCTTATATCGCAGCTAATACTAATGCTAATTGGGAAAGCCGCATTAATTTATTTAAGGCTTATACTAAACGTAATGCCGCTTTAATGGTATATGCTGATTTTTATCAAGATCTTTTTGCTAATTTAATGGCTTACCACTTCCAGATTAGCAGATCAAAATTCTGGATTAATTCTGCGCAATACTTTAACTACAACGATATCTACAACCCACTACTAGCTGCCTTTAGCAATGCCACTAGTGATGCGGCGATGAACTTGTTGTTTGGCAAGGAACTGGATAAAAACGCTCAGGCATTAAAAGGCATTGACACTCAAACTATTAAAAAGATTAATAGTTTTGCCCCTATGACTGTTTATAGTGCTGGCGCTTTCTTTAGCTCTACCTTTGATAGTGTGGAAGATACCCACCCTATGAAGGTTAACTTTGAGCCTTTTGTTTCTAAGGTGCTTAGCTATTATGACAGCTTAGAATACAGCCCACTAGTTTTACCTGCACCTATAGAGGAAGACCCTTATCAAGATAGTAAGGATCTTGGAGCTTTCTTAGAGTATGTTAAGGACAATCCTGTCGAAGCTGGTATTGGTAGCAATCAAACTTTTATGTTTGCTAAAGATGTGGAACTCAATAAGCAGCAAAATGATTGCTTAATGATCTTTTCCTATACCTGCGTCATCATGGACTTGATTCACCGCTATATGTTGGATCTTTTGTCTATGAACGATTCCAGAGGCGGTAATCCAGGCCTATTCAATTGGTATACCTTTAACAAAAATGACTTTGAGGCCATTTACCCTCAATATCAAGAATTGCTAAATAGCCCACTACTCCAAGATTTGTTGTCCTCTCACAACAAATTACTAGAGCTTATTATTCTGATTCAAGACCTTTTGGGCGCTAGCGATGAGCTTTATAATGATAAATATTTTGCCTTAGTACTCAAACTAACTGACAATTATGACGAAGAGTTGGCTAGTGCTATTACTAATGGTAGTTACGCCTCCTCAGACCATACTATTAGCGATAAAGAGCAGCTTATCATTGATAAGGCTTGTGCTAACTTTATTAAAGAAACACGAGTCTTTATCTCTCATGTGCAAGCTTTTTATGAGCATCCTTTCCCTGTACTTAACGAGCTCTTATCAAAGCTTACCGATGTCTATAAGCACCACTATAGATTTAAAGCTATGGCTAGCTTGCAACTGTCCTTTGTAATTGATACTTTATCCAGACTTGTAGTTGCAAAGTTGAAAACAGTGCCTGCTGATTTATCTATGCTTAAAGATGAGTCCGATCATACCTCTTTAGAATTAAAGGACAAATTCTATAGCTCTATTCGTGATATGCTTAACTTTGTTCAAAACAGGGTACTCAATTCTATTATTGGCGCTAATAAACCATACTGGTGCTACTTAGAGCCAGAACGCTTTAAGAAGTACTGGCCTATCACTAGTCAATTTAATGCTATCGGCCATATATTCAACTCCAATTTAATCAGCTTGTATGGCATGATACGTTGCAATCATCTCAATGAATTTTCCAATGATGACGAAATGCGAGAGCTATATAGCAATCGTCTCATTTCTAATAGCATTTGCATTACTTTATCCTCAGTTATTGGAGAACTGATCGATGGCTTGTATAACACTTTAGTGTGCTACTTATTTAAGTTTATTCAAGTTATAAGGCTCGCAGCCATCCAAGAACATCACATTATTGTTGATTACTTGATCTATACCATTAAGCAAGCACATCTTATGCCTCAGCTGACATCAAAAATGGATGTGCTAAAGTCTGTTACCAATAACGATATTAATTTGGTTGAGAGCGAAGATTTCAAAGACTTTTTACAAACTGCTTTAAAGTTAATGAAGCCTTTAGTTTTATTGACTTTCAAGACCCAAAATCTTGGTGATTTAACTAAATATATTTCTTATGACTATGCCCTTTGTAATGCTAAAGCAATTAAGCATCTATTAAGCGATCCTTATGATTTTATAAGCAATATCAATATTAAGTACTTTGAATCAAGAACTGTCGCTTCTGAGATGGGGCATATGGTAGCTATACACCCAGACTACGACAAAGATTGTTTCTATTCACCACAGAATCTCGGTCAACTTCGATACTTTCTAGTTCATAATAATTTAGAACCAGTTTGCGAATCATTTTTTGGTAAAGAAATTACCCACGCACTTGTCACTACCCATCTAGATCCTGATGTAGACTTATCTCCTATTATGAGTGATTATCAATGTGATAAAGGAACTCTGCGCTGGGTCTTAAACAACTGTCAACAACTACATGACGAACAAGTCAATGCAGAACTGATGGCTATTGATTTATCCAAGCCAAATAAAACAACTGCGCTTGATCAGTATGATTCAGACCAAGACCTTGATCTTTTTGATGAAAATTTTGAAGAGCAATATTATGGTGATTTTGATTTATCTGACTTCTCTTCATTATTAGATGAACAAAAACTTGTTGATCTCAAACTCACTCAAGCAGATGTCAATCTGATGTTCTGTTATCTTGTATCAAGTGCTAATACACTTTTACGTAATTTCTATTACGCTTTTGAGAATAATTTATCTCTTTCAGACTTAAAAAAGATTGCAGCAAACGACCAAAATCGGATTGATCAATCTTTTGCGTACGTAAAAGCCTTTAAAGAAATTAAACAATCAATATCTCAACTGTACAAAGACCTTATTATTTTGTACCACACTAACCTGTTAGTAAAAGACAATAAAGAAGTTGCTGATGAGATTAAACATATTTTAAGCGACACTTTTACTAAGATGAATGAGGCGAATTTAGCTAATATCAAAATTAGCAACCCTAAAGATTTGTTCTATATGCTTGTAACTGATCGTGCCTGTCCAATAGCAAAGATGGCTCAAGACAAATGGAACAATTACAACTTCGAGCAGGAGTTATTGAAGTATTTGACTTCTAAGAAAAATACTTTCAGCCTTGAGGATACCCTCCTTTATGTTAATACTTTGGTAACACTTAATAGTGGCTTTCTCAATAACTTGCAAGAGACCATCAAAGCAAATCAAGCCCGCATGACCCAAACCCAATTTGGTGAAATGATTGATAATATTGTATCTTATACTTGTTCTAATGCCGTTCCACAAAATATGACCCCTATTTTGTCAATACCTGAGTACAAGCAATTTATTGAGATCAATGTTTTTGCAGTATTGAATGCTTATCAGTTCTTATCCCAGGAGGAATTAAAGCACGACGATACTTATATGGAAAAGCTCATTTCAGACTTTATCGATATGATATCCTCTGCTAGTGTTCAGTATGAGATGAAAAGCTCTGGTTCAATGTTAAATACTATTAAGAAAATTAAAAGATATCTTGATTTAGATCTCAATAATATTGAGGATGTAGATAAAGGTTCTTTTGAGTTTTTCACCTTAACTAACAATCATTTAAGATACACGAGTGCTCAGAAAAATTTAGCTGTGGGATTAATGTTAGGCTTTGCTGATGTACTCAGCCTTGCTGATGATTCATTTAAAGATATCAAAGCATCTATTAAGGAAGCTCAAGCAGATTTAGCTAAAATGAAGGCTGAGCACTCCCGCTCCTTTGCTAAAAAGGCTGAGACCGCTGTAGATCCAACTGAGGCTAAGGTTGAGGTAGAAACCGAAGCTAAGCCAAAGGCTAAGACCACCCGCTCTAAGGCCAAGAAGGCTGATGCCCCTGTAGAGCCTATTGAGGCTATCGTTGAGGGAGAAACCGAAGCTAAGCCTAAAGCTAAGGCCACCCGCTCTAAGACCAAAAAGGCTGAGACCCCTGTAGAGCCTATTGAGGCTAAAGTTGAGGGAGAAACCGAAGCTAAGCCAAAGGCTAAGACCGCCCGCTCTAAGGCCAAGAAGGCTGAGGCCCCTGTAGAGCCTACCGAGGCTATGGTTGAGGTAGAAACCGAAGCAAAGCCAAAGGCTAAGACTACCCGTTCCAAGGCTAAAAATGCTGCGGTAGAGCCTATTGAGGCTAAGGTTGAGGTGGAAACCGAGGCTAAGCCTAAGGCTAAGACTACCCGTTCCAAGGCTAAAAATGCTGCGGTAGAGCCTATTGAGGCTAAGGTTGAGGTGGAAACCGAGGCTAAGCCAAAGGCTAAGACCACCCGCTCCAAGGACAAGAAGGCTGAGGCCACTGTAGAGCCTATTGAGGCTAAGGTTGAGGTAGAGACCGAGGCCAAGCCTAAAGCAAAGACTACCCGCTCTAAGGCTAAGAAAGCTGAGGCTGCGATAGAGACTACTGAGGCTAATCCTAAAGCTAAGAATACCCGTTCCAAGGCCAAAAAGACTGAGGCTGCTGTAGAACCTACTGAGGCTAAGCCAAAGGCTAAGAGCACTCGCTCTAAGACCAAGAAAGCTGATGATTAGCTTAAAGTAAAGTTCTTTGAAAGTTTTTAATTAAGATTAAAGCTTAGGTCTTGGAATGAGGCCTAAGCTTTTTTCTTTTTGGCTCTTATGTTTGCCTTAAATGATATATTTGTCAGTTAGCCTTTGCCCTCCATAAGGGAGTGGGCTACTGGTCGTTTAGCTGAAATTACTTAAAGTTGGTATTAGGGTCGCAATATATTCTTTAACGATCTTACCTGTATTTGGTTTGGTGTTAGTTTGCGGCTTTGCTACAATTGATGCGGTATTGTATTTGATTTGTTTTAAGAGGCCAATTCTATGAAATGGACAATTGCTCAAGAGGTAATCCTGGCTCGTAAGCTTGATTTAGGGTTGTATGATGATCTTTTTGATCACCTATTTAACTACCTAAATAATGGCAGTGATCAGGCAAAATTAGCCCTTCAAGAATTGTTTGTCCAATATAATCTCAACGTTGACTTTACCTCTGCTTCTAACAAGCAGTTTGATTATAAGTTAATGAGTGCTATTAGATCTTTGCTACAGACTGATAGTGCTCTTACTCTCTTTAAACTCATAGAAGGCACTGATCTCCTTGAGAACAGTAATAGCCTAACCGCTTTGCAGCATGCTCAGTTTAATGAGTTCAGTGTTGCACAATTATGCGAAATTGACTCTATTGTTGATAAATCTGGGCTCTTAAACAGCGAAGATTTTAAAAACTTTGTTTCTACCTTACAGCTAGATAAAACTTCTGTTTGCGAACCTTTCCAAATAGAGTCTGCTTGTTTTAAAAACTTTGATCCAGGCTCATTTTATAATCATTACTTAGCAGGCCCTCAAGAGGCTGATTCTGTTAAGTTTAAATTCTCTAAGCTTACTCTTACTGTAGCTTCTTATTTAAACCCTGATAAGGCTAAAGCAAATCAGAATAAAGCTACTAGCGCCCACAAAAATCGTGTTAAAAAGAACAAACACAAAGCTGCCAATAAAAATCAGGTCGCTGCTAAAGAGCTAAAAGTGCCTACAGGATATCGTTTTAAGGACGATCTCCCTTTTAGCTATTTCCAGCCAAGCAATGATAGTGATTTTGGTTTTAACTTGCTTAAAAACATTGATCTGTTTGGTCTTCACCTTATTTTAGTAGCCCAACGACGTAAGTATTACTTCATTAGTAGCAACTATAGTGAGTTTAGATCCAATTTTCAGGCTCTTGACTCCTTGTCATGCGACGCTATTGTGCACCTTCATAATAATGCCACTGTTGCTTGTGATAAGTATCAGCAGGCTTATACCGCAGCTAATACTGATGCTAATTGGGAAAATCGCATTAATTTGTACAAAGCCTACATAAAGCGTAATGCTGCTTTAATGGAGTATGCTGATTATTATCAGGAGCTTTTTGCAAACCTAATGGTATACCAAAAGCAAATTAGTGAGTATAAGTTCTGGATCGATGCCTCTCAATACTTTAACTACAACGATATCTACAACACTCTTCTAGCTGTATATACCGATACTACTAGCGATAATGTTTTGCTATTGTTGTTTGGCAGAGAGCTAAATAAAAGCATTCAAGCATTAAAAGGTCTTGACACTCAAACTATTAAAAAAATTAATAGCTTGGCTCCTATGACTGTTTATAGTGCTGGCGCTTTCTTTAGCTCTACCTTTGATAGCGTGGCTGATACCCATCCTATGAAGGTAAACTTTGAACCTATGGTTAATACGGTTCTTAGCTACTATAAGAACATTGACTATAGTCCAATGGCTTTACCAGTACCTATAGAAGATGCCCCTTTTAAAGACAGCAATGATTTCGTAGCATACTTACAATTTGCTAAAGACAATCCTTATGTGTCAGATGAGGACAATCAATTAGCCTTAATTATTGAAAAGGACATGAAGATTGATAAGCATCAAAGTGATTACCTCATGATCTTTGCCTATACCTGCATGATCATGGACTTTATTCACCGCTATGTTTTAGATCTTTTGTACCTCGATACTTACAGCAAAGGCAATCCATGTCTATTCAATTGGTTTACTTTCAATGATGACGACTTTGAGGCCATTTACCCTCAATATCAACAAATACTTGATAGCCAATTGATTACTGACTTGCACTCATCTCACAATAAGTTAATGGAGCAGATTATTCTGTTTCAGGATCTTATTGGCGCTTCGGATGAGCTATATACTGATAAGTATTTTGCTTTAATGCTCAAACTAACTGGCAATTATGACAAAGAGCTAGCTAGTGCTATAGCTAATGGCAATTATGCCCCATCAGATCATACTATTAGTGCTAAAGACCAGATTCTTATTGATAAGGTTTGTACAAACTTCCTTAAAGAAATAAAAGTCTTTATGACTCATGTTAGAGCCTTTTATGATCATCCTTTCCCTGTGCTTAATGAGCTCTTAAATAAGGTGCCTGAGTCTTGTAAGCAAAGATTTAGAGTGAAAGGCTTATATACCAATACTCTAGCTTTAGCTATTGATAATTTATCTAGAATTCTAGTTTCAGAATTTAAAACTGTGCCATCAGATTTATCGAATCTAAAAGATGAGCATGAGATTAGCTCTTTAGAGTTAAAGCACAAGTACTATGCCTCTGTTCATGATGTTCTTACCAATGTCTATAATAGAAAGCTCAATAAGGTTATTGCCTGTTATCTGCCACACTGGTGCTACTTAGGTCAAGAGAACTTTAAAAAGTTCTGGCCTTATACTGGCGCTTATTGCCCTGACACCGATGTGGTTCGTGGCAACTTAATTGGCTTGCTTAGTATTGTTCGTTCTTATTATGTAAATGACTCTTTAAATAAGGATGACATTAAAGTTCTTCTTAGCAATCGTTGTGTTGCTAACAGCATTTGCATTGGTTTATCAACATCCATTAAATGTATTGTTGAAAGTATCTTTAGCTCATTGATTATTGTATTCTTCAAGTTTATTGATAGTTCGCAAAAAAGATTCTTAGAAGACAATGAAGTTGATGTTGCTTACTTGGTGTATATCCTTAAGCAGGCACAAACTATTCCTCTTTTGGACTCCAAGGTTTCTGTATTATCATCCACTACTAATAATGATCTTGATTTGGCTACAAGCGAAATTTTCAAGGAGCTTTTACAAACTGCTTTAAGTTTACTTAAGCCTATTGCTCACTTTGTAGTCACAAACATAGCGTGGGACGAATTCAATTATCTTCTAAAAGATAATTACGTTTTATGTAATGCAAGAGCAATTGAGCATCTTTTAAGAGATCCTTATGATTTCATAAGTAATTGCAATATTGAACACTTTAATGAGATCGTTAAGTCTATTAACGATGAAGAAGCGCAAGAAATAGTATCTGTTCATCCAGACTACTCACCTTACTGCTTTAAGCTATCTCCAGCTGTAAACGAGACTAAACACTTTGGTTTGCTTGAGAACTGTGACCGTCTTGCCAATTTATTTTGGGATCCAAAAATTACTGAGTTACTCCTCACTGAGCCACGACAGCAACTACTCATGAGTGCACATGAGCATTTGGGAGCAAACTTCATTCATATGATAAAAATGTATGAATGCGATAGGGACAACCTAAATTGGGTCTTGCATAATTGTAATGATCTTAGCTCTGATATTGTTAACGAGCAGATGAAGAGTATTGATTTGTCTGAGGACGGCTATAGCTACCAGGCATATTTAAACTCTAATTTTAAAAATAAGTTCCATTCATCTGATGAAAGCTCAGAGTCTGAGCAACACATTAATGATAGTATTGATGATATGCTTGATATTGGTTTCAGTAAATATATCCATAATATTTTATCTAATGTTGTTAATCAGGGTCATTCAAAAGCTCAATTAAATATGATATTGTGCTATTTGGGCTCAACTCTCAATACATTATTACGTAACATAGAGCACGCTCTTAAGCATGATTTATCTTCTAAGCAATTTGCAAAACTTATGGCACAAGCACAAAAGGATCTTGATCAAACTTTTATTATTGATAAGGATCTGCGCCAGATCAGAAATGCAGTACCATTATTGCAACATGCCTGCTTTAATAGTTTCAACACTATCATGTCCGCCTCTGATAATAACTATGCTTTCAACAGGCTTCTTAAGGCGCATACTTTTACTTTAGAGATGTGTATAGAGAAAGCGCTCAATCAGATGGATATCGATGCTATTCCAGACTTTTTTGATGTTTTGCTTAAGAATCGCTCCTACACTATTGCCAATATGTCTCAAGATCAGTTGAATAGTTTTAATTTCGCTGTAACTTTAGATGAATATTTGTACTCGGAATACAATACCTATAGCGTTGATGAAAATCTCCAATATATTGACACTTTAATAAGAGTCAATATGTTGGTTGAAGCTTTTATCGATGACGAGTTTATAGATAGCTTATCAGATCTTACCAGAGATGAATTCCTTCATATTGTTGAAATGATGACAAATAAGGCTTGCACTGAATTTACTTCGCCACATCTTACCTCTATTTTATCCATACCTCAGTACAAGCAAATCATTGATATGAATATTTATGCATTATTAAATGCATATGATATGTCTCATGATAATGTAGGGCCTATTCCTGTAAGTATTATGCCTGTCTTGATTATCACAGAATTTTCTGTATGTAGTGTCAAGTATGAGATATGTCATTCTGATAAACACAAGGCTATCAAGGCTATATCGGAAAAAATGCAAAAGTTTGCTGCTTTAGATCCTAATGATTACATCACTAATGATGAGGTTGAAGATGTAAACTTTGCTATTAAGCATATCAAGTACAAAGCTGCCAGTGAATCACCAGCTATTCAACTGCTTTTACAATATGATTCTTTCGACGATGTTATTAACCACTTTACAAAAGGTTTCCCAGCAAAATCCAAGGCTAAGACTACCCGCTCTAAGGTTAAGAAGGCTACAGCCCCTGTAGAGCCTATTGATGCTAAGGTTGAGTTGGAAACTGAGGCTAAGCCAAAGGCTAAGACCACCCGCTCTAAGGCCAAGAAGGCTGCGACTTCTGTAGAGCCTACCGAGACTAAGGTTGAGGTGGAAACTGAGGCTAAGCCAAAGGCTAAGACCACTCGCTCTAAGGCCAAGAAGGCTGAGGCTCCTGTAGAACCTACTGAGGTTAAAGTTGAGGCAGAAACCGAGACTAAGCCAAAAGCTAAGGCCACCCGCTCTAAGGTTAAGAAGGCTGCGACTCCTGTAGAGCCTATTGAGGCTAAAGTTGAGGGAGAAACCGAGGCTAAGCCAAAAGCTAAGACCACTCGCTCCAAGGCCAAGAAAACTGAGGCCCCTGTAGAGCCTACCGAGGCTAAGGTTGAGGTGGAAACTGAGGCAAAGCCAAAGTCTAAGACCACCCGTTCCAAGGCTAAAAAGTCTGAGGCCCCTGTAGAGTCTATTGAGGCTATCGTTGAGGTGGAAACCGAGGCTAAGCCAAAGTCTAAGACCACCCGTTCCAAGGCTAAAAAAGCTGAGGCACCTGTAGAGCCTATTGAGACTAAGGTTGAGATGGAAACTAAGGCTAAGCCAAAGGCTAAGACCTCTCGCTCTAAGGTTAAGAAGGCTGAGGCCACTGTAGAGCCTATTGAGGCTAAGGTTGAGGTAGAAACCGAAGCTAAGCCAAAGGCTAAGACTACCCGTTCTAAGGCTAAAAAGGCTGCGGTAGAGCCTATTGAGGCTAAAGTTGAGGTGGAAACTGAGGCTAAGCCAAAGGCTAAGACCTCCCGCTCCAAGGTTAAGAAGGCTGAGACTCCTGTAGAGCCTATTGAGGCTAAGGTTGAGGTGAAAACCGAAGCTAAGCCAAAGGCTAAGACCACTCGCTCTTCTAAGGCTAAGAAAGCTGAGGCTTAATTAAAGGCTTTGGTAGTTAATATTAATTAGGAATTGAAAGCTTAGGTCTTGGTATGAGGCCTAAGCTTTTTTATTTCGCAAGGTAAGATGGCTATAGTAGATTTTTGGCAGGTGGAGGCAATGGTAATGGTCAGAATGATTGCTAATCTTGCACCAGCTCTCCTGTAATTAAATCAACGCTTTTGCTATAGGCACTGTATACCTGATAGTAGACTGTTGTGAGGCCTCTACGCTTAAACACACGTCGCCAGATTGATAGGGCTAGAGTTAAATCCCAGGCAATGAAATCTAAATAGCCATATTTAAGGTCGTGAGCTTGTCCTATAAGGGTCATATAGTAATGAGAGTGCTCTTGCTCAATTTCTTTAGTTAAGCTTAGTAGCAAGCTTTCAGTGTTGGTTTGGTCTTGGTCTTGGTCTTGGTCTTGAGGGATAGGAAAATACAAAAACACAGCTACAGCACCATTATCGGTTAAGTCGTATAGCTTTCCATCTTCATTTTCAAGATAGCAAGATAGTAATTCTTCAAGGTAGGTTTGCCCATACACCGTTCCTTGCCTTGGATTATGGATAATATCAACGTCAGCGTTAAAACTATAAGAGATTAGTTGTGTACTTAGCACCTCGTTAAAGCTTAAATCATTACTGCTTAGTTTGCCCATTAAATAAGTAAAAAGCTCATCTAAACGACAGCTTAATGGTTCATTTAAAGGCTCTTTGGAGACTTTAATATTAGCAATGGCTCTTAAGGTTAGCATTTGCCCCAGCTGCAAACTTACAGCATAGCTTATGATGCCCTCCACTTTTTGAGGATCAATATTGAGGATAGGCAGCAACTTTTCAGCAAAGATGTTGAGCTCAAATTGCCCATTATTTACCTCAACTAAATAGCAGTATAGTTCATGAGCAGCAATTTCCTCTCCATCAAACATCATTATCAAACTATTAGGATCCCAAGCGGGAGCGGAGGCGGGCGCTCTACCCAAATTAAGCTGCCAATTTTGCTTTAATTCCTCAGGCATGCAAGACTCAATAAAGTTAAGCTCAAAAAGCTTTAGCACCGATAAATCATTGTCAAACTCTATGAAATAGCGGCCATTATTTTGGTAGATGGTACCTTCTATGTTCTTAATTACAGGATTGAAGATTGTGTAAAAAATAGTTTGCGCTTCATCGTAAAGATCACTACTAGTACTGTCTTGGAGCAACTCTCTAAGTTTGCCCTCTACTTTAGCAAAGTCTGACCAAGCCTTTTTAGTATGCTCTAAGAATGTTCCTGCATACAAAAATGCCGAAGCTTGGTTTGTTGCATCCTCAATAAAGGCATGGGCATCTTGTAAAAAACTTTGATTGACTTGTCCATCAGAACAAGAGGCCAACACCTTGTGGAAATATGGCAAAGAGCGCAGTTCTTGCTCTAACAAGAAATAGCATACTCCCACATGAAACAACCAGTTAACATCATTTTGCAACTGTTCTTCGTGCTTAAGATAAAGGTTGAGCGCTTGTTTTATTTGCTCTTTTCTATCCTTGAGCGTCTGACAGCGCTCAGCTTGACGCAAGTAAGCAAACGCAAGTCTTACATCCTCTTGAGAGCTTCTTTGGCTGCTAGGAATAGCTTCCAGAGCCTTAATCTCACTGGCAATATTACCTTGGCTAAACAATTTGCTAAGATTACTAAAGAAGCCCATATTAACTTACCCTTGGTTGCTCTACCAATTAAAACTGGTCAAGTGAGTGTTTGCGCCTTAATCGCAATCCATCCAGACCATATGTTTGCCACAGTGCAGACATTTGAAAAGATAGCATTGTAATGAGCCGCCATTAACCGAAGTTTTAATTAAATCTTTTTCCTCCTCAGACCACTGTGGATCATCCAAGACCTCATCTAATACTCCCAGAGCTTTGAGCTCGGCTGCTCCTACATAGCCTATAAAAGCGCAAAAATCTCCACAGTGTGAGCGCCAATATTCTTGCTGCCAGCCACTATAGCCAGGAGTGCGATGGATAAGCTCATCAACTTTCTCAGCATCAAGAACTTCGGATTCTAAACAACCATCATCTTGAAAATCACCATCAAACTTTTTAGCAGCAGCACCAGAGGCTATACAATTAGGACAAAGATAGTTGATGTCGTCAATTGCGTAAAATGGACCATCGTAGTAAATATGGGTGGAACAGCCGCAGCAATCACAAACAACAGCATATTGAGCTTGAGTGAAAGCCCCTGTAGCTAAAGGATTAGGATGATATTTGAAAAATGGCAAATCCAACGATTTGAGCTTTTCTAACACTAAAGCTTGTTCACTGTCAGTTAGAGGACGGGGTAAGGCATAGTAATTACCTACCTTATCGGCCTCTTCTTTTAAAACAGCCAGACGCTTAAGGATTTTGCGATCTTGCTTGTTGGCTATGCTTAATAAGAGCTCATAGGCATCTTTTTTGAGCCTTAAAATTTCCAAAACATCATAAAGAACTATTAAGGCAGCTTCACTGTGATCAGCTTCGAGCTCTTCCTTAAAAAGATAAAGAGCTCTTACAACATCACTAGCACCATCTTGCTCTTCAAACTGCCGCTTTAATTCAATATAACGCTGTCTAAAAGTATCCATAGTTCCTTCCCTCCTTTGACCACGCATCACCCCTAGCCCAATAAAGCCATTATCTAATTAGGCTTAAGCTATCTTATGGCTGCTTTGTAGGGCTCTTTTGGCCCTTTAGGCCTTTACTAGCTTAATGTAGAAGCTAAAGCTTGAAAAACTAATACTTATGGCCTTATAGTAAACGACATAAATAATTAGGTAATAAATAAGCTTAGTACTACATTCATGTTAAAATAGTTTTAGGTATAGCTCAATATAGTCTCTTAACATGAAAGTACGTAAATTTAAAACTGATATTGA
>NZ_JALKIM010000061.1 GCF_023050945.1 Anaerobiospirillum sp. NML120448
CTAATTTCGTAAGTATCACGCATGACAACCCCCTAAAGTAAAGACATAAAGTATTAGTTTACAATATACACATATTTAATAAAATATGTTGTACCTAGTTTGTTCTTTTAATTTGTTGACAATTCCTAAGATAGCTCACAGCAGCCTCAGGCATGGCACACAAAGCATCAGCAAGTACTATCTAGCCCAAGCCAACTCCAGCAAAGCAAAGCAAAGCAAACAAAAGCAAATCAAGCCCTCAAAGGCTCCTGCAGGGCTCCCACAAAGTTCACGAAAAATCAAAACGACTCTAAGTTAGGCAAGACTTGCTGCTGCAATCTTATATGAGGCTAGCAGATGCAATCTAAAGCAAGCTAAGGATGGGATATACATTTCTGGTTAAGTCTTAATAAACGCTAAAAGCCTCCACTAATGAATGTCCCAAGGCTTATCTTGCTTGCTACCTCAGCAAGCAATAAAGAAAGAAATAAAGAAGTAAGTAAGTACGTACGTACGTACTTGGCTTATTGGCTTATTGAGACATAAAGGCAGTCGGACAAATACTCAAAACACAACTCCACTCATAGCTGTTGTGATTAAAGTCTTGTTACCTCCTTATATTGCTAGTCAACTAAGATGTTGTTACTTCCTTATTTTGGCTTGCTTGCTTGCTTATTTATTTGTCTGTTTGTTTGTTTGTTTGTTTGTTTGTCTTTTTGTATTTTTGCGCTACTGAATGGATGGGGCATGTTGGTTAATAGGAGCTGGGGCTGGAAGCAGCTATTAAAGAGTTAGCGACGACGTGGGGTTGCAGAATTGAAATAACTTACAGAAAAGAAAAAATTATCTTTCATATTTGAAAGAATGTTAAAAGGCCATTAAATACTTGTATAGGAGTGTTTAAGCTATTTTTTGGCATAAGAATGCGTGTTTTGAAAAAATTATTTAAAGTTGGCAAGTCTGTTGCTCTATATAGGTCATGAGTGCGACAACGATAAACAACATTACAGGATTGCAACTATGATCAACTATTCTTCCGCTATGGCTGATAGCATTATTGCTAAGAACATTAAACTTACTGACCACTGGGGGTATGAGTATGGCTTAACCTTAGAGGGTATTTATGAAGTTTATAAGGCCACTGGTGATCGTAAGTATCTTGATTTTATTATCAAGACCATGGATACCTTTATTAACCAAGATGGCACTATTAATGGCTATCGCCTTGATGAGTACAATATTGATCACTTAAACAATGGCAAGATGGTGCTCAAGCTCTATGATGAGACTCACGAAGAGCGCTATAAGAAGGCAGCTGAGCTTCTTTACAGCCAAACCAAGACTCACCCACGCACCAGCGAGGGCGTATTCTGGCATAAGATGATTTACCCTCACCAAATTTGGTGTGATGGCTTATACATGGGTGCTGCTTTTATGGCCTCTTATGTAGCTCATTTTGGTCAAGAGAGTGATTTTGACGATATCGTAATTCAGTTTACCAAGTCCTATCCTCACTTAGTAGATAGCACTACTGGCCTACTCTATCACGCTTATGACGAGAGCAAATCTATGTTCTGGGCTGATAAAGAGACTGGTCTTTCTGAGCATTTCTGGGGCCGTGCTATGGGCTGGTATGTTATGGCTTTAGCTGATGTTTTAGAGTACTTACCTAAGACTCACCAAGGCTATGCAGAACTTTCTGAGATTCTCAACAAGTGCTTAAAGGCCTTGCTTAAGGTACAAGATAGCAAAGCTCATGTTTGGTATCAGATCTTAAATCTTGCCAATGAGCCACAAAACTACTTAGAAGCCTCAGCCTCTTGCATGATTACTGCCTCCCTCTTTAAGGCTATGCGCTTAGGTGTATTAGAGAACGAGTTTATGGAGCACGCTAAGAATGCTTATGCTGGCCTAATTACTCAATTTATTGCACAGACTAAGGACGGCCATTACAACCTCAATAAGATCTGCTACGTCGCAGGCTTAGGTGGTGCAGGTGGTGTTACTCGTGACGGTACTTTTGCCTATTACGTAAGCGAGCCAATTATTTCTAACGAACCTAAAGGCCTTGGCCCATTCTTGTTTGCTAGCACCGAGTTTGAGCGCCTTTAATTACTAAACAACAAGTCCCCTTTATTGCTCATTGATCTTAATGGTGCCCCTCTTTTGGGACGGCCAAGGGCTTGTACAACTTAAAATCAACATTTTTACTCTAAAATTATCAACCTTGCTTTGTTAATTCAACCTCAATTTATAGAGTAAAAATGCAGTAAGTTAGCTTATGTCCATGCTCTTAACAGCTCTTAAGAGCAGGATAAAATTGTCTAGAGAAGAAAACTATGACTCAATCTGCTACTACTAATATGACTACTCCTCATTATGAGCGTCGTATTGGCATTATGAATATTATTGGCTACGCCTCAGTTAACTTCTTAGGTGGTGGCTCTACTGTGCTCATTAGTGCTTGGTTGATGTATTTCTACACTACCATGTGTGATATTGATGCAATTAGCGCATCCTTAATCTTTACTACAGCACGTATTTTCGATGCCTTATTAAACCCAGTAATGGGCTTTATTACTGACAACTTCTACAAGAATGCTTTAGGTCGTCGTTTTGGCCGTCGTCGCTTCTTTATTTTACTTGGTATCCCTAGCATCTTAGTAGTATTCCCTGCTATGTGGATCCCTGGTATGGGCTTGTTCTACTACTTCTTTATTAACTTACTCTATGAAATTGTCTTTACCATGGTAATTGTGTCCTGTATCTCCTTACCTGCTGAGATGACACGTCGTGCCGAGGACAAGACAAAACTTACTGGTGGTAAGCAGATTTGCGGTGTAGTAGCCTCTACTATTGCAGCCTTTATCCCTGGCTTAATGTTCCAAATCTATGGTCAGCAAGACACAACTGCATTCTTTATGACTGGTGTAGTTTACGGTGTAATGATGGCTTTATCCTTAATCGTAGTTTGGATGTTTACCTTTGAAAAGCCAATTGAGGACATTCACACTAGCGCTAACACCAGCTCTTTAAAGGAAATCTTTAAGTCCATTCTTAGTGATGTTAAGGCAGCTCTTAAGCTCAGAGCCTATCGCTTACACTGCATAATCTTAGCTATGGGCTGTATTTACAAGAACTTAGCAACTGGTATCTTCACCTACTTTGTAGTATCTGTACTCTTTATCTCTCAACAAGATGCTGCCTGGGTACTTGGTATTACTCAAATGACCTCCTTTGCTGGCCTCTTCTTATGCATTTTCTTATGCTTACGATTTGGCGCACCAAAGACCTTTATGTTCTTCACATGTGTAGTTGGTTTAGGTTGCTTAGGTTTCTACGGCTTAACCTTATCCATCGGCTCTGACAATCAAGTTTATGCTTTGGCAGCTATTGCTATCATCGCTTTTGCTGGCCGTGCTGGTATTGACTACATCCCTGTATTCCAACTCCCATTCATGGCTGATATTGACGAAATTGTTCACGGTGAGCGTCGTGAGGGTATCTTTGCAGGTTGCAACACCTTATTCTCCCGTGCAGCCACTGGTATTGAGGCCTTTGCAATCGGCTTAGGTTTAGCAGCATTCGGCTACACCAAGGGCACCACAGTACAAAGCGACTTTACTCAGTTCGGCATCATGATCATGGCTGTAATTGTTCCTTTAGTATTCTTAGGCATTGGTTGCTTAGCAGCTTTACGCTTAAAACTCACTAAGCAAACTCACCGCACTGTATGCTTAGAGGTACAGCGCTTAAAGGAAGGCGGCAGCAAAGATGATGTTACCCCTGAGGTTAAAGAAATTGTAGAGCAGTTAACTGGCTACAAGTACGAAAAGTGCTGGACTTTACGCAATGTCCGTGAAGCCGAGGCTCAGCCTCAGCCAGCCCCAGCAGTTCAAAACTAAACTTAACTACAACTAACAAACTATCTAGCCCAAGAAGCAATCACCTCACACACAATCTTCTTGGGCATCCTGAGAAACAATACCAATTTTTTGCAAAATAAAACTAAAAATGTAGTGGCTCAATTACTAAAGCACCAACCAGTCATTGAGCCCAATTCCTAAAAACAACAGTAAAGACAACAGATTTTCAACAACTAAACTGGGCTTAGGAGGCCTTGCTACCAACCATGCTCTCCACTTACGGTATTTTTGCCTCACCAGCCCTACCCAACACTATAGTCATAAGACTCTTAACCAGAGTTTATCTTAAGCACTAAAGCCCCAGACCTCTCCTAGTCTGGGACTTTTCTTTATCTGCCCACCACACTCCCATACCCTCCTGATGCAGCCACTAACCAAGAGGCCACCCAACAGCCGCTTCACATTACAGCCCAGCCAAGCTCAGCTAAGCACACCACAGCACAGCACATCGCCTTATAGCACAGCTACAGCTACTTACATTACAGTTCAGTTCCATAAGCACGGCACAGAGCCACAAAACGTAGCACAGTACAATACAGAAAAGCCTGGCACAGCAAAGCATAGAGCCTCACATTACAGCTGCTCACAATACAGTTCATTACAGTAAAGTACTGAGTAGAGCTGCAAAGCATAGTGTCTAACATTACATCTGCTCACATTAGAACGCATCACATTACAATACAGCGCCAAACATCACAGCCAAGCAATGCACAGCCCATCTCAGTGGACTGCCGTGCCTACCATCTCCACGCAGCGCAAGGTTGAGAAATACAGCGCCATACAGCACCGCACCAAACATCAGCCTATTGAATACGGGATCACTACTGAGCTACAGGAGCTTTGAGCTTATGACTTCGCTCAATCAAACAATTAATAAAATAAGGAACTAAAGCATGACCCTGGCACTTTAGCATGCTTAACTTACATCTTTGGGCTCGGCTCAGTATTAACCTCAGCTTCAATTTAAGGTATTTAACCTGCGGTGAGTTTGAAGGTTCTGGCCTTAATTAAGATTACGGGCTAGGAGGTTAGCACTGTAGAACTGCTAGTTATTTTTTGCTCTAGCTTATTTGTCTTTGGCATCTTAGTTGGCTAAGAATATGGTTTTTAAGCCAAATATACGCTATCTAAAAGTAGGTTTATAAAAATATTTTTTGGGCACTTAAAGGCGATAAAAATCATCTTTTGGTGCTGTTTTTGGCTAGCAATCAGGGTGTTTAGTTAAAAAAGTTGTTGACATGGTTAGATAAACCCTTATAATGAGCGTCACTTGAGTTGAGCAGCTAAGCTTAACCAAGCAACACAAAGCGGCGCGTTAGCAAAGCGGTTATGCAGCGGATTGCAAATTCGTCTAGTCCAGTTCGACTCTGGAACGCGCCTCCACTAAGAAGAACCTTTAAGGTTCTTTTCTTTTATATAAACGTTGTATCTATACATCTATCTTAATCTTTTCCTACCCTACTAAATTTTCAAATCTGCTCTCCTGCTATTGATTTACCTGTTGTTGCATAGATAAGTGTTAATTTGCTCTTATATTGGTATACAAGAATGTCAAAAAAATTTTAGGATAATTTTATCTATCGTCAGGCTTATTTATCTTGTTTATCAAGATTTAAAGCTCTTTTTGTAGAGTAGAATACTAGTATTTTACTGTTCAATTTTGCGTGCTACATCACAGATATTTAGAGAAATTTGTTGCAGAATTAACACTGTTAAGGCTGAGCCGATGGTCATAGGCTTTTAATTTTGGGCCGTCGGCTTTCTAAGCTACTCAGATTTCCTTTCTTATAGACTAAATTCTTGTCTTTTGGAGCTTCACAATGAGTTGCATGTATTGTGATAATACCCACGAGAAGCGTGCAGAGCTCTTAATTGAGGTTGGCAAATTACCTCACTCTACCCTTTTCATCTTAAAGAACCAAAATCACTTAGGCCGTGTAGTAGTTGCCTTAGATGGCCACCGTACCGAAGTTTACGAAATGACTCCAGAGGAGCGTGAAGGCTTCTTTGCTGATGTAGCTGCTGTTTCCAAGGCTATGAGTGAACTCTTCCACCCAGATAAGATTAACTACGGTATCTTTGGTGATGGTGTACCTCATGTCCATATGCACATTGTTCCAAAGTACAAAGATCAGCTCCAATGGGGCCACTTCTTCTGGGACAAAGGAGAGGTCGAGGTCACCTTAAGCGATGCTGAATACCAAAAGATGGTTGAAGACTACAAGCGCTTATTAAACATTAAATAAGCCCTATCCTTCTCCTATAGAAACAAATACCTCTGCCCTAAGCTAGCCACGCTAATCCCATTTAGCCAAGCCCAGCCTAGGGCATTTTTATTGCCCACTCCCCCAGCACCAGCACCAGCACCAGCACCAGCCCAACACCAGCACTAATTTTCAGGCTCACAGCACGCCCTACACAAGAGAGTGCCCTAGCACCAGAGCAAGAGCCAGCACTAGCACTAGCTCTAGCACAAGTATCAGTAGCTGTAGTTGTAACAGCCTACTTTTTAGCGATTCTCTGCGCCTTTCCTCACTTTACCAACTTTCCTGACCCCTAAAGGCCATCCTAATGAGCAGACTTTTAGCCATCAAGATAGATAGACCTCTTAATGGGGTAGTGTATAAGCACAACTTGCAATTAACCATCTTTTTGAGCACTGATATGAGACAGAGCCTCAATTGCAAGGTCATCTTCCAAATTAGAGGTAGCTAAAGCTCCTAAAGTTATTATCAAAAAGCACACAGTTTTTTAACATTTGATTATCTTAAAGAGCAAAAAGCACAATTTTACTTAGAGCGAATGTGCCGTATGTTACTTTAACAATCATGATAAATAAGGCATTTTTTAGCAAAGATGTTTTGAAAAGAACATGATAAAAGCTAGCTAACTAAAATTATTAGCGTTCACATAATATTGATAAATCTAGCCTTTTGCTCAGTTTTATTTAATATTTAATTAACACAACTATGACTTTATTTTTAACAAATTAGTGTCCAGCAACACCCTAACAGCGTAAAAAATTATTTCACTAAAAAATTCCGTAAACGATTGTTTGTTCTATATGCAGCCTTTAACCTTTGATAAATATCGTATTTTTTGCGAAAAAATATTTTTCCTTACAAACGATTGCCAACATGGCTTAAATACTGGGTTTCGCCTTTAAAGGCGCTTTTTTGTACCACTAATTTATTATTATTAACTTCGACTTAACACAAATTTAACATTCATTAGGGAAAATAGTCCCCGTCTTAAGGAGCTTGCCTTAAGATAACAGTTTTAGACATTGTTTGTTGTTAGTGAGTATTGTCTTGTCCTCGTATTTCTTTAATTGGAGGACAAGGCATTTCCCTACGAAACTCTTAAAGAGACGGGCAAAGACACGTAAGACCAAGTCTCTTATACATCGGTTCAACAACCAAAATAGGTGGAGACTTAAATCAGCACAATAAGTTTCTGCCGCCAAAAAGCCTTTCTTTGCAAAAAGCGAGGCTTTTTCTTTGCTCCTTGATAATAATTCATACTCCTTACCTATCCCCTGCCCTTAATTATCATTTTATCCTTAAATAGATGCTTACCTTTATATCTATAAAATAGCTCTAAAATCCCTTTTTTATCTTATTTAGCTTTGATTTTGCAAAAATTGCAAAATAAATTTTCTTCATGTCGTTAATATAATTGTAAGCAAGAAATACACTCACATGCTATTCGAGTTAACTTCAGCACATTTCAATTTGCTGTGATGAAAAACTCTATGTTTTACTCAATACCATGTGTTTTACTTTTAAATGAAATTTATAGAGGTAATCATCATGGCAGTTTATGTAAATACCAATATATCCTCATTGAATGGCCGCCGCTATTTAAATAACGTTCAGAACCAATTAACTACTACTTATCAACGCCTAAGCTCAGGCATGCGTATTAACTCCGCCAAGGACGATGCCGCTGGCTTACAAATCGCTGACCGTTTAACTACCCAAATCAACGGACTTAACCAAGGTAACCGCAATACTAACGACGGTATCGCCTTAGCTCAGACCATGGAAGGTGCTCTTGATGAGACCACCAACATGCTCCAAAAGATCCGTACCTTAGCTGTACAATCAGCCAACGGTACAAATACCGCCGAGGATCGTAAAGCCCTCACCACTGAGGCTAATGCATTAACTGCTGAAATTACTCGTATTGCTCAGCAAACCAAATTTGGTGGAAAAACCATATTAGTTGGTAACTCTGTTGGATCAATTTACAACAGTGGCGCTCAAGCTCAAGATGGTTCAAAAGGCGCTAAAATGACCTTACAGGTTGGCGCTAATAACGGTGATGCTATTACCTTTAGTATCAATAACTTCACCTTTAAGGCTCTCTGGTCCGATGTTAAGGGTAAAGCCAACAATGGTACCAAGGCATCTGCTGATGGTATTGCTATTAAGTTAGACACAGCTTCATCAGCTAAGGCTGCTATTGACCTTATGGATGCCATGATTGCCCGTGTAGATAGCCAGCGCTCAGGCTTGGGTGCCATCCAAAATCGACTTGAATCCTCAATCCGCAACCAGTCTAACGTTGCTGCAAATCAGGCTGATGCACGTTCACGTATTCGTGACGCAGACTTTGCTGAAGAGTCAGCTGCTTTAAGCCAACAATCAATTATTCAACAGGCTGCCACCTCTATGCTTATGCAGGCTAACAGCCGTCCACAATTAGCCCTCTCTATGCTTGGCTAATTAATAGGTTAATGATTAGCTATTAACCTTATTGGTTCAAAAACAGGCTCTTACTTCATGGTTTGAGCCTGTTTTGCTTTAATACAGTTAGTTGTTTTGCAAAGTTGCCAGCTTAACTGTGGTTTTGAATAGCAAAGGCTATTAAGGCTGTAGCCTTTTAAGGCCTTTTAGCTACTTATTAAGGCCTTTCTGTGTGTCCTGTATATACAGTGCTTGGTAAGGCCCTATTTTGCCTTTGGACTAACCATGCAATATGGTTGGCAGACGTTTAATGATGTGGTCAAGCCAGAGGGAGCCTATGTTGTCTCCTTGGGTAAGGGTTCTGTGCTCCTTGTCTACTATGAGTACATGTACTCGCTGTTGAGCATCGGGATGATCGATACGCAATTTGTTGCACAGTAGCTTGGCTTGCTCAGTAGGAGTTTTGTTTTGGTAGATAGAAGTGCAAATCAAATGCTTCTTCTTACTCTCTACCAAGTCTCTAAAGATAGTATTAATGTGGTTGTCGTCTGCGTTGAAGTTAAAGCCAATGGCTATAATGGCATCGGCCTGTAAGTAGCTGCGATAAAGGTCAGCATAGCGACAAGACACTTCAATGGCTGTAATAGGCTTAATACCGCTTTGAGTAAAGAAGAAAGGAGCAACTAACTGATGATGGGCTAAGAACTTATTGTTAGCATCCACCTCAGTAGCTTTTACTAATGAGTTTTTAAATGGGTTGTAGAACTCATCCACACCACCATTAAGACGCTCTAAAGTACCAAATCTTTGCCAGTACTTTTTCTTATCAGTAGTAGCTGGTATTAGCTCATCCGCTAGCAAATGCACTAATCTGCCATAGAAGTCGATATAGTTTGACGAACCTAAAGCTACCAAAGTAAAAGCTGGATCCTCTTGGGCTAAAGCTTTGATAATGTCTTGATAATAGCTTGGCTTTTTTAAATCCTCATCACTAACGCTAGGATTAACTATGGCCTCATAGGCAGCTCTTAAGAAAAGAATGATTTTGGTAAATTTTGCCCAGTCTGTGCTTGGGGTCATTACGTATCTAAAATAATTGTCAATGAGCTTCTGGTAGTCCATTGCTTGAGCACAGAGCTGACGAGAAAGCTTATTAATGATTAAATTAAGCTTAGCTAAAGGTTTCATGCCATCAAAGTTTTCTTTGCTGTCTACAGTTAATGGAGCTTGCTGGATGAAATCAAAGATTTGTTCTGCGGCATCACTATTATCCATAGTAAAGAGAGCACTAACTTCACTTAATACTTGATCTTGATCATTATCAGATGAAAAGACGCAATTATTTAGTGATTTTAGGATGTCATCACCACATGCAATAAGAGCCATATAGAGCATTACCTTACATGAGGCTTTTAGGCTTTGATATATCTTACTTGGGATCTTGGTATAGACTTTAGTCTTTTCCTTTACCTCTTCTTCCTCGTCTTTGCTTTGAGGCAGGCGTAAGGCTGTAAGTAAAATTGCAAAAGTTTCTGACTGCAAAAAGCTGCTTAAATCCTTATCAGTCTCAAAATACTGATTGAGCTTAATATTAGTGCTCTCTTGAGCTTGATTAAGCTTCAATAAGCCCTTTAAGGTATCGTACCAAGCTTTAATTGGGGTATCAGTATTTTCACTTATAGAGCTAAGAGCTGGAGGGGCTTTGTGTTCTGGTGAAAGATTGGTATAAATCTCTTTGGCTTGATTATCAATATCATTAAGAAACTTGATAATGGCCTGCTTCTTTTGCTCAGCACTAGACTCTAAAACAATCTGGAAATCTTGTTTGCTAAAGCTACGGATTTGATTCTTATGGGAGTTAGTGTAATCAAGCCATTTGCGATAAGGGGATTGTGGATCAGGGTAATGAGCAATAATCTGCCTAAGAGCGTCTAAGAACTCTTGTTTGAGCGGAGTATAGTTTTGGTTAAACAAAGATAAAGCAAATTCACCACCATCAGGCAGGCCAAAGTTTTTCTCTGCTCCTGCGCCAAACAGAAAACCAAATTTAAGCTTATTATTCTTGCTCATAGTTCCCTCCACACGCTTTTTGGTCTTACCAAAAATAATAAAGGCTACCTCACTTGCTTAACCCTAAGCCTATACTTAGTAGTTAATCCCTAGTTTGGTAGCCTTAGATTAGCATTTAATTGCTAATTTTAGATTTGCTTAGAGTTTTAGCTTTTGAGCCAGCTCTAGCTTTGCGCTGTTTCTGCTCACCTGTACTGGTGGTGGCGTTATCCCTAGCTTGCTTACTTGCTGCTACAGACTTGCTCTTAGTATTAGCAGTAGCATTAGCTTGAACTTTAGCATCACCCTTAGCAGTAGCCTTGCCTCTAGTAGAGGCTTTTACTCTAGACTCAGCTTGAGTCTCATTACCACTCTTAGCACCACCAGTGCTCTTAGCCTTTAGCTTATTAGCAGGTGCCTTTACCTCACCCTTAGATGAGGCCTTTGCAGGGGCTTTTGCTTGGGCACTAGCATTTGCCTTTGCTGTGGCGTTTACTTGAGTTGGGGTCTCGTTACCCCTCTTAGCAACCCTAGTGCTCTGAGCTTTTGGCTTAGCAGGTGCCTTTACCTCACCCTTAGCTAAGGCCTTTGCAGGGGCTTTAGCCTTGGAAGGTGCTTTAGCCTGTTCAGGAGCCTTGGCTTTAGATTGAGCTTGAAGCTCGTTACCACTCTTAGCAACCCCAGTGCTCTTAGCCTTTGGCTTATTAGCAGGTGCCTTTATCTCATTCTTAGCTGAGACCTTTGCAGAGGTCTTTGCCCTGGCAGGGGCGTTTGCTTTTGCTGGGGCCTTAGCAGAGGCCTTGGCCTTTGATTTGGTGTTGTTTGGGGCAAATGGAAAATCAATTACATCGTAATTTTGTGGAACCAGTGCAATTAAGTGGTTTTGGATATTACGATAGAAGTATGGAGTGTATAGACCTTGGATATCACCATTGGCTATAGACTCTTGATTATCACGTACTTTGCTTAAATCAACTAAAGTACAGCCATCATCGTTGATTTTAGCTACCAAACTTAAAGAAATAGTATGCATTTGCTGCTTAGCGGCTGCTGATCTATCAAGTACAGCAGCTATTGGATTACGAACCTTAGCAAGCTTTAAGGCTGTGTTTGACACTACCTTATTAGCATCATCTTCCTCATTAATTACTCCAAATTCAAAGATTAAAGCATTTTTATCATTGAATAAGGTCAAATTGCAGTGCTCATCTAATGAGATGGCGTTATAGGCATTATCAGCCATCAGCGCCACGTGATTGAGCTGGAATAATAACTGCTCACCATCATTAAGAGGTCTAGCCACAGGCTTATTACTTAACTGGTAAGAATAAGACATGTCGATATCATCACTATCGTCTTCTTCTGCTGGCAACTCTACCTTAACAATTCTGGTGCCCTCAAGGCTACCATCCAACTCTGGAAGGGTAGAGCCCTCCATATTGAACAAGTCTTTAGCCTGGAAGTTATTAATTTGCGCCTCAACCTTATCATGAATGCTTAAGAGGATCTTATTAATAAAGATGACAGCATCTAAATCTTTAGCCAAAGTTGCCTCAGCGGCTAGCTTTTGCAAGGCTAAATCTTTTAACATCTCCATAGAGATATTAAGCAGGTTTTGGGCACGCTCTTTAAAGCTCAGCATGCGCTGCTGTGCAGTTTCGACATTAATAAGGTCTAAAAACTCAGCTTTGGATTGAGGTTTCTCAATATGACCCTCATTTATATTATGTAAGATCTCCATTCCATCAAGGAAGCAGCGAAGTAACTGCTGGTCTTTAATGTCTTTGAGCAAGCTAATAAAAATAATATTTGCCTCAAGAGTATGCTTGTGGCTAGCCACATAGTTAAGTTGAGACATAAATAGTGAGCCCAGGTCTTTACCAGAGGCAAAATCAGGATCATTTAAAGAGAGATCCTCTATCTTAGAGAGCAGCTCTTCACATTGGGACGCTAATTTATCATCACCATCTTTATGAGCTAAGGCACCAATACGCTCTAGCTCTTTAGCCTTTTGCATACTGTCTTTAGCTTCTTTAATAATGGCAAATTGATGATTTAAATCCAGATATGGCTTCCAATTCCAAATAATGTTTTGGTTAACCATATCAGCATTACTACTTTGCAATGCAGAATCTTGTGTCTGCTCCAGCTTTTCTAAATTTTCCCATAATTGCTCAGCTTGAGACTTCTTAAGATCTTGAATGTTACAAGCCAAACGTGCAGATACCATATGCTTTGGTACTACAGTCATATTAGAAAAATCATTAAGCTTATCTAAATCAAGTTGTGACTGCCCCTCAGCATTGCTGCCATTTTTAAGCTCATCAACTTGCTTTTGCGTAGCCAATAAAGCTGCAAGTCCAGTTAGCTTATTAGAACCTAAAACCTTGCGGCCCTGATTCGAGGTATGGATCTTAATTTCCTGAGGCTGAGTCTTGGCTTTAGCAGCTGCGGCAGCGGCAGCGGCTGCTGCGGCAGCAGCGGCGCTGGCACTTGAGCTTGGGGCATTGCCTGTTAGCTCGGCTATAGTTTTGTTTACTACCCCTGTCTGTTTAGAGATACGATCAATAGACTCTGAGGCACGCTTAGCATAGTCGATTTCACCTCTTTTATCGCCAGGGGCTAATACTTCATCGACAGGGCCAGTTACGCTACCTGATTGGCTAGAAGCAGAACCTTCTTGTGGGACCTGAGCCTTGGTTTGCACATTACTATTAGCCAAGCGAATGCGTCTATTGCGCTTTCTCTTATCTTTTTCCTCCTGAGTTAATACAAAGTCCTCAGGCTTTAATAAATCGATAGGCAAGATAACTTTATTAGGCTTATTATCCTGCTCTGTCTTAGTTGCTTGTGCTTGGTTTTGCTGCTCTAAAAGAGCCTTATCCTCACTGTCTAATAAATCAGTAAGGGTATCAAGCAACTCAAGTTCAGAAACATCTTCACTTTGTGTAGCTTGTTCTTGTTGGTTAGCCTTAGATTGAGAGCCTTGGCTGTTATTAGGCGCAACCACTACTGTGTTTTTCTTATAGAAGCGCTCCATAGCTTCTATAACATCCTTTTCATCAACCTCAAGCAAATAGCTCTGATCCTCGTCAGGATTAACCATACGCGGAGGAATAGGATGTTCAGTTGGAGCAAGGTCTGTCTCTTGGCTCTCATCAATAACAACAGCCGCTACACTACCTAGCTTTTCGCTGTGAGCATTTTGGTCATGTGCTGCACTTAGAATCTCAAGTTCAGATGGGGCCTGAACCAGGGCTTGGGCCTGATCCTGGACCTGGTCCAGAGCGGCAGTATGGGCCTGCGCCTGAGTCTGGGACTGAGGCTGCTCTTTTAGTGCTTTATGCTGCTTAAGTTTTTGCTCTTGAGCATTAAACAGGGCTTGTTCAAGCTCATTTACAGGTACGTGCTCTGCATTAGAAAGACCATTAAATTCAACACCAGATGCAGCTTTAGCTTGCTTTTTAGCAATTAAATCACGCAATAATGGATCTTCTAAGCCAATAGCTTCCACATAAGTAGTACAGTTTTGCAACTGTAGCCACATCATGACCAAAGCTCTAATGCTCTTAGCGCTAATAGGCTTTCTAAAGTGCTCCAATCTCATATTATTTACTAGTGGAGCAATTAATTTACGTAACTTTTTCTCGTTATAAGGGAAGAAATCTTCATCATCCAAGATTATTTCTAATTGCTTGCTAGTAGGAGTCTTGAAGTAGTGCGCAAACAGGATATTTTTTAAACTGAAAAATACTTCACAATTAACTACTGAGCTATACATCTCGCCTTTTTTAATACGGCAACAAGTTAAATAGCCCATAGCATAAAATATAATAGGGAAAGGAATACCTGGAAAGCCCTGAGCTAGGATTTCATCATCATTGGCACGGCGCAATTCAGCTATAGACTCAAACTCATTAGAGATAGCCTTATGTACACTTTGGCCATTCTCATTGACCTCTACAGCCACATCATCGCTAGCGCTAAGATCACTTATACCCTCATCAGAGGCAAAGGCACTATGCTCTAAATCTGATAGTTCCTTACTGTTATTATCAATTTCCTCAACTAGCTCATCCAACATATCATCAGGCATAGCCATAGGCGTAGCTTTATTAGGCTGCTCCTCCTTAATAGGATCAGCCTTATCACTATTTTCTGCCTCTTCTTGAGCTTTACCCAGACCATCTTCTAAACCTTGATCATTGATCAATACAGGCAGCATTACATTTTCTGGAGTAAGCTGTAATTTACCTGCAAAGATAATGGTCATAAATGTGATCATTTCTTCTTGGGTCATACGAGCTATGCGGGCCAAATAATTAAAGTTTGGTACATTTTTAACGAACCAATGACTATTAAAAATGCCTCTACTCTCTGGGGTAGTTAGAAAAGCAATTACCGAAGTTGGATTTAAGACAGTATGAACCTTATCGAAGCTATAGTAACCATATTGATCCTCAAGTGAAGACAAGAGATCTTCCATAGTTGGCATATAGCTTTCGTTAGCGTCTTTACAAGATTGTTGCATCTTAGCTAAAGCTTTTTCAAGCCAAGGCTTAAATTGTTTGCTAGTTAAGTCTTCTCTAGTAAAACCTAATAAAGTGCTGGAAAACTTGGAGTAAGAAAACTCTTTAGACATAGGCAAGTAATCCATAAATGGAGGATACTCGTCTTTGCCCTTGCGGTAGTCAATATTGATACTACCTAAGAAAATGACATGCCTAAAGATTTGCTTGAAATAGCCAAGCAAGTTCATAAAGGTTATTAAGACACGGGAGCGATAGTTATACAGTCTAGGATTATGTAAAGAACTGATTAGCGGCACATCAAAGTTCTCTACAATCAATACTCTACTGTTAAGACGGCAACGATCTAATAAATCCTTAATCTGACCCATAGCACTACGCTCTGAACAAATGCTCAGCATAGTAGAGAAGTCCTCAGATGAGCCATCACGCTCCATACCACTAGCTATAGGTATTTCTTGTGAAGAATTATTAGTAATTTCGTTAAAGAGTAAGGTATAGAGATCGGAGTTAAATGAGTAAATATCCGCATCTTGAAAAGCATTAGGCTGAGCGCTGCTTTGAGAGCTCTTGTTATTAGCTTGCTCTTGAGATAGTGACTGTGCCTGTCCTGACTGATCTAGCCCTGACTCATTCTTAGCGCCACTATCCAAATCTATAGGAAGACCTAAGCCATTACGCTTAATATTACTGGTTGATAAATCTAAAGTTGGATAGTAGTACTTTTCAATATTAGAGATTTTGCTTAAATCAAGTCTTACTACCTGACGATATGGTTCTTGCCAGGAGCCTTGAGCTGCTACTCCCTTTAAAGTATCAAAGTCATGAGTAAAGAGAGCCTCTAAGGTATCAGCTAAGATACGCTTACCAAAACCACGAGGTCGGATAATGAAATCGTAACGACTTGGGGTACTGTCATAGAGCTTTTTAAGCTGCATGGTTCTATCAAGGTACAGCCCCTTTTGAATCAATTGTGCTAAAGGAGATAAGTCCTCTTTTTCATCTAAAGCAGCACTTACCTTTACAATCTCATCTTTATTGCTCTTATTTGCTTTACTCATAAAATTAAACCAATGTTCTGACAACCAAATTGGTAGCTAAAAAACACTTTGCTCTTTTTACCCAAAAATTACTCCCATAAAGTCTTTTCAGGTAAAACACTATCTTATAGGTATTATAAGCTACTCACATTATCCAAAGATAGCGACCATGTCAAACACAATGCCGCCCCTACTCACACCAATAGCCAATATAAGCCTAAGTTACAAAAAATTAAGTACCAAAACAAAACATAAAAAAAGCGCAGCTTTCACAAATGATTACTGCGCTTTTGGTTTAAGTGCTAAAAATAGTTTTAGAGATTAACTAATCTTGGCTAAGGTAAACTTGTTTAGCTTATCGTGTAAATTGTCGATAGCATCAGTAGTTTTAGCCATCAGACTCATATTCTCATCAGCTAATTGGGAAAACTCTTGAGCGCTACTAGTTAAGGTCTGAATATGAGCAGAAATCTCTGATGAGGCTGAGGTTTGTTGCTCTACAGCTTTAGCAATTTGAGTAATTTGAAGGTTTACATCTCCCACATGGCCTAAGATATCATTAAGCATGCACTCTAAACCTGCTGTTTCAGTAGCAATATTGGACATATCATTAACAGAGCGGCTCATAGAGTCAGAGGCCTTATTAGCATCAACCTCAATACGTCCCACCATCTCAGTAATTTCGTTAATAGAAACAGCAGTACGGCTAGCTAGCGCACGAACTTCGTCAGCTACCACAGCAAAGCCACGACCAGCCTCACCAGCACGAGCCGCCTCAATAGCAGCGTTTAAGGCTAATAAGTTAGTTTGAGAGGCAATTTCATCAATAGTGCTAACAATAGAGTTGATGGAGCGAGTTTGGTTAATCATAGCCTCAATTTGCTCACTATCATTCTTAGTTTGCTCAGACTGATTGGAAATATTAGCAATAGAACCCTTAGCCTCAGAAATACCGTTCTTAGTAATCGCACTTGATTTGTCGGCGAGCATGGCTGCCTGCTCACAATTGTTGGCAATTTCTTTATTAGTTGAAACCATTTGGTCGGTAGCTGAGGCTACACTAATAGTTAAAGACTCAGCCTCACGAGCATTTTGGCTAACTACAGACATGTTAGACTGCATAGAGTGCATGCTATCACGAGCAAAATTGCTGGCATTAATCATATCCTTTAGCAAATTGTTTTGCATAATACGCATGCTCTCAAGGCTTTGAGCTAAGTTGCCAAATTCATCATTATACAGAGACTTGATCTCATTGCTTAGATCGCCTCTTTCAATAGTATTAATAGAATCTTGTACCCCCTGAATAGCTCTACGGCAATAATTAGCAGTCGCAGAAGCTACTAAGATACTAACAACAATCACAAAGATAGATAAGAAAGAAATTACATATAATGGGCGAGTACGGGTAGGCACCTCGGCTAAGGATAAGATTTCATTAATTTGGGTACTACGAACAGAATTTAAATCTTGTAAGATGGATGCCAATACAGGTACACCTAACTCATTAAAAACCACATTGGCTTGATTAAAGTCATGCTTATCAACTGCAGTTTTAATTTCGCTATTAAAGATAAGCATGAGCTTATCGCAATTGGCTTGAATACGATTGATCTCAGTTGGGAAACGTACTGCTCTTAAATTACGAGCCTTATTAACTAACTCTTGGATACTTGTTTGTGTAGCATTATGATTGCGGCTACTAATTTGGGGATCAATATAGGTAATAATATCTTGGAGAACATCTACTGATTGGACCAGAACACCATCTACACGAGCATAGCGATCAGTTAAAGTGCTTTGCATAGTCAAAGACACATCGCGACTACGAGACATCTGCACCAATGCAGTAGATGAGATGATCATTATTAAAATAATGACCGCAGCAAAGCTCACTTGTAGCTTTGCCTTTAAGCCTAAGTTGTAGTACCAAGAAAACATGTTTTAACTCCCCATGCTCTATCTAAACAAAACTATCAAAGCAGCCTAAGCTATTACTAGCAGCCAAGCCCATTATTCATGCCCTTAACCCTCAATTACTTTTGCAATAGCCACACAAAACCCTGCCGTCCTTCTGTTCACATTAAACAGTAGGCAAGTATGTAATTAAGCAAAAAGTAAGAATTCTACCCACTTACAGCCCAACTAGGCTTAAGAGCAGTTAAGGTCAATGAATGAATTAATAGTGCATGAACTACTTAACACTAGATAAATCAAAACTAAGCAAATTTTTAAAAAATCTTTGCTAAATTAACCTTATTATTTGTAAGATTATTTGCTATACGATAAAGCAAACCTTCAACAAAAAAAGATAAACTAAATAAGGAAGCCCCTTATGGAAAAATTTAATTATATCCTTAATTGAGGAGGCTTACACATCTAACAACAAAAAATATTGTTTCTCTGCAATAATTCCCTACCACCACTAACCACCAAAAAAGATAGCCCTTACCCCATCAAATCAAAGCAAACAAACACCCTCTACATCAGCACAACCTCGCTGCCCATTCACGGCCATCCTATCCACACCAGAGCTGAGCCGACCAGAGCTGAGCTGAGCTGAGCTGAGCAGACTCTGACCTGGACTTACTGACCTGAACTTGCCAAGTCCTATCCAGCCCTACCAAGATGCGATTAGTTAACATAAATACCCCAAACAAGCTGCCTTAAACGTGCCTTCAAGGGAATCATTTGGCAAACAATGTAGAGCTAATTTGCTTCTTAGAGCAAATTAGCCTTTCTAACAACTCAATGAATCTTTCACCAACCCTGCAAATTAAAAGCAAGGAAAGACAAGATTAACCAAGCCCTCACTAATCCATACCCAAGCATGTAATTGAATGCGAGGCACTTCACAGCCATGCAACTCCTTGCAAATTACAGCCAGAATATAAGATAAAGGTAATTGAACTGCTCTGTGGTGTGTTTTAGATTTCTTAGAAGGCGTAGATAAAAACTCGTAAAGCCGAATTGCTATCAAGGAACTGCTAAAACCTGATATTTTAGCTTGGCGCTATTAGCCTATGATGGCTATAAGGATGAGTTTAGTGGTGGGCAAATTAAATTGCTATTAGCAACAGCGTAGAGCTAATAAGGAAAAGCCAAGTCGGCTTTAGACTTGGCTATTATGAACAAAAGGAAGCTAACTTATTTGATGCTTACAGGCAAACGAGCAAACACTAAGCCGCTTTGGGAAAAGTAAGTTTTACCATGCTCTTCTTTGGCAGCTAAATTACGAACAATTTGGCTGTCCATGGACAATAAGCCATAGCCACGCTCTTGCAACAACTTAATCCAATACTCTGATGATTGCTCATTAAGGTGAAATTCACCATTATCACCAGGAGTAGCGTGGGTCATGAGAATAATTCGGCCTTTGGTTAAAGTATCGAGCAAATTATTAATATACTTAGGGTCAATATGCTCTACCACCTCTACACAAGTCACCAAATCAACATTGGTACAGTTAAATGGGCCAGTGGTTAGATCATGATAGGCTAAAGGATAGTGGGCATTTTGGACATTAAACTCTAAGCCTTCCATGCCTAAAACTGGAATATTGTAAGTGCTTGATAAGTACTTAGGAATAAAGCCTAATCCTGAACCAACATCTAAAATGCTCTTAATATCAAAGCGCTTAATGATGTAATCATATACTTTAGGAGAAAAGGAGGCTGGATCACCAAAGAATAGATTACCACCCTTATTATTGTTTTCCTCGTCCTGAGGAGTACCTACAAACAAAGTGTTGAAATTGTTGAGGTCAGATACAGAAAATTTCATTATCAATACTCAATTAATTTTTCAAAATGATCTAACAGCAGCCTATCTAAAGCCTAAAACTAGAGAGCCGCTGTTTAGTGGCTCTGTTAAGCCTAAACACATTTTGTGCTTGCTGTAAGACCTATTTCAAATTTCTCACCACACTTTAATACTTTTGCCCAAAAGATAGCAAGCGCTCCAATCCGTAGCATAGTAGGCACAAGAGAGTAGCTAAAAGTTTGAACCAACACCAAAAAACAAGACAAAAATGTAATTTCCTTTGCTCTACAGCCCCAAAATGCTATCTAATATGTTTATCTCTTTTAGATAAGTTGGAGAGGCGCTTATGGAAGAGCACATCTCATCGCTAATTACTAAGTACAATGATTTCATTACCCTGTTTTTTGGGCTAATTTTAGTAATAGGCTCAATAAGGAATTGGAATTGGCTGTGCGATCCCACAGGCAAACCTCATGCTCCCTTACTAAGCCGAGGAAGCTTGCGCTTTATCTTTTTTAGCTGTGGTGTAATCTTAATTATTTGCGGACTATATTTTTTGCTAAAAAGATTTTAAAGCAGCTATTCCTACACAAGGTAATTTCCCTGACTTGCAGATAACTGCCTTTTATCAAGCCAATTTAGGCTATATTTACCTTGGGTACTTAGGAGTTTAGAAGCTTAGGTGCTTGCTGAGCTTACCTATTAATTTGGTTATTGTATGTTTGGCGTATCAACTAAGGGAAGAAGCGCTATGTATAAGCTTGGTATGATTGGCAATTTTAAGAGCCTTGATCCTCTTTTAGAGGCGGTATATCGCAATGATACAGATAGTATTGAACAACTTCTTAGCCAAGGTGTTTCATTAAACACGCCTATTGAGCTTAGCCACAATATCAAAATCACCCCTTTAGAGCTAGCCATCATTACCAACAACATCAAGCTGTGTTCCTTTCTTATTGACCATGGGGCTTCATTAGAGGATCAATTGAAAATCTTGTGGGATTTTTTTAATCACACTATTTTGCACCAAAATAAGTCAACGATCTATTTTGATGCAAGTAATAATTTTTACAAAACATTATGCATGCGCTGTCTTAACGGAACC
>NZ_JALKIM010000062.1 GCF_023050945.1 Anaerobiospirillum sp. NML120448
GGTTCCGTTAAGACAGCGCATGCATAATGTTTTGTAAAAATTATTACTTGCATCAAAATAGATCGTTGATTTATTTTGGTGCAAAATAGTGTGATTAAAAAAATCCCACAAGATTTTCAATTGATCCCATAGGTTAAGCCCTCATGGCGCTTATGCTCAATGTACTCACCATATTCGCAAACATCAGGTACTTTGGCAAAGAGACAGGCATAAGTAAAACCATGACCAAAGCCCCAGAAAGCAGCACCAACAAAGGCTAAAGTAGCATTGTAAGGATCAATGAGGCGTACCATAGCAGCAGCAATTGCTGCTTGGGTAGAGTCTTTTGTGATGACCTATTACTTATTATTGTAGGTAGTCTAAAGCGGCGTAAGTAAGATAAGAATATTGAAAGGTATGGCAAGAAAAGTACTAGCACTAAGTAAGTAAGTAAGTAAGTAAGTAAGTTTTGCATGGACAGGGCACCTAGAGAAAGGCCATTAGCATAAAAACTAAACCTCTAGTCATATTATGATAGTGATATAATAGTTGAGATTTGGCGTATTAGCTAATAGATATCATGTTGGATATATTTGACTTTTTGGGTGAGTTTAAACATGGCCAAGACTGGAGCTACTGGATTAAAGCGCATTTTTAATGCTGGCAAGTACTCAATGCAGGGATTTAAGGCAGGTCTAAAAAATGAAGCTGCTTTAAGACAAGAATTAGTTTTAGGTATAGTTTTAACGCTGATTGCTATAGGCGTGGCCGATAGTGCAGTAGAGTTTTTACTCTTAGCGTTAATGCCATGGCTTACCTTTACTGTAGAGCTATTAAATTCTGCTATTGAAGCGGTGGTGGATCGTATTGGTGATGAATACCATGAACTCTCAGGTAGAGCCAAGGATATAGGATCTGCTGCTGTTTTTGTAATGTTATGTTTAACTGCTCTTACATGGATTGTTATCTTAGTTGCCTAAGGTATGTCTACTGTAGAGCTGCTTTATCGCTCTTAGACGAACCTCCATGGGTAAGCTCATGGGGTTTTTCTGCGTTTCAAGGTTAACCTATTATCGTAACAACAGAGGTTTGAGGTATTGGTAATAATGGAAAATAATAATGAGTGTAATTTCGACATTTTAAACCAGCCTGGTATCAAATTTCGTCATCTTAAAGTGCATAGGGGTGGTGCCATTGTTTTCGATATCAGAGTTGTATGTGATTTTGAGAGCTTAGATTTGAAAAATAAGCCCTTAAATAACAAAGGCAAAGTTTTATCTTCCATTTCAGTTGGCTCAGTAAAAAATCCTCTTGGTTTAGGCGTTCTTGAATATAGCGCTATCTTCTTAAGATACTTTCCTCAATACAAGGATAGGCTGATATTTGTAACCAAACAGGGTATATTTGAGCAAAATAGCACTGCCAAAGATTCTAATGACTCTTTTCATCTGCTCTGTGCTTTTGAAAATAATATATTGAAGCTAGGTTCTAAAAAGCTACTGTCTAAAATTGCTGAGCAAGAGAGCCAAAGCAAGTCAGAGGTTGACATTAATGTATCTTGCCTAAATGAAGTGCTTCATACCTGTAAGAGTAATAATGCTCTTACAGAACAGGCTTCTGTAAGTCAGGAGCAATCAGCTCAAGTCCAAGTCCAAGGCCAAGGCCACGACCTAAGCCAGGGCCAAGGCCAAAAGCAAAGCCCAGCTGATGCCTTACTTAATAGTGACGATATTAACCTTGTAAAGACTAATAATGATGCTCAGGTTAAGAACAAAACCTCTACAGGCATAACTCAAGAAGTTGAGTTTGATCAGAGGGTTGGGGCTATTGAGAAAGTATCATCTTGTAGACAACAAGTAAGTGATTACTATGATGATATCAATGTCTTAAGTGGTAATTGTCCAAGCACAAGACCTAATTTGTCGCAACAGACTAATAAAGCTCAGGCTTATGATTTAAGCAATGGTTCTTCTCTAAACGAATTGTCTGCACAGAACAATAGCAAACACTCTCATAGTTCTGAGGATAATCATAGAGTGGATAGTGAGTCTACTGCTTCTAAAGGACAGCAAGCTACCAATACCACTGCAACTAACACTGCTGCTACAACTAACACCACCAGACCAGTGCTTAGAGTTAGCGATAGACCTATGAATGCTAGTTATTCTAGTTACGATAATAATATCGTTAATACCAAAGTAGCGTCGAAGAGCCACAATGATAAGCAATCTAACACAGAGCAAAAAGTTACTTGCTCAGACAAGGATCGCTACTATATGAGTGTAGCTCTAGAACTAGCTCAAGAATCTGCTTTAAAAGGAGAAGTACCTGTAGGTGCGATCATTGTTGATGCTCAAGGTAATATTGTAGGAGGCGGTAATAATCAAACTATTACCAATAATGATCCCTCCGCTCATGCTGAAATTATTGCCTTACGTAACGCAGGCAAAAATCTTTGTAATTACCGTATGAATGAGTGCACTATGTATGTGACATTAGAGCCTTGTTGTATGTGCGCCATGGCACTTGTTCATGCCCGTTTAAAAGAAGTTGTGTTTGGTGCTTATGATCCTAAGACTGGAGCTTGTGGCTCTATGTTGCATTTGATTAATGATTATAAACATAACCACAAAGTCTTAGTAAGAGGAGGGGTAATGCAAGAGCAATGTGCTAGCGTTTTAAGCCAATTCTTTGCTAGAAGACGTGAAGAAAAGAAGGCGGAAAAGCAAGATAAAGCTAATCAAGCTAATCAGGACTAATTAACCAAGCATCATTGATGCTCTATCCTGCCTCATACAGTGCCTTATCAGGCCTGATATGGGGCAATATCTTCTCCTAACATCAATCGACCGCCCGCACCTGCACATGAGCCTTGCGGCCATATCTGAAAGCCAATAAACATACGCCATCTCACAAGCCCTCGCAAAAGGCCTTATAGCGCCCCAAAAACCGCACTATAGGGTTAGGTAGGTATGATTTGCCAGACATCATAATTCATGCATTTTTTAGCGTGCTATAGAGCTCTACAGCTCACCAAATTAATAAAGACATACCATGACAGACATTTATTAATATTAAAGGCTCAATAGTAATTAATACTTAGTACTGACCAACTCCCATTGGCAAGTAAATGTGGTTCCTGCGTATCAAGGCTAACCTATTGTCGTAATAAGCAATTTGAACAATGAAACTTAACTTTACAGTAGCTAAGGACAAGCCCTATGCCAGGAGTTGAAGCTTAATGCCCATTAAGAGTCAAAGCTCAAAAAAGCTTGGTGCTATTTTCAAAGTATTATTCTAAAAGCCAAAAAGGCAGGTCGCTTAAGCTAATAAGCGTCCTGCCTTTTGTATTTTGGCCTTCCTAAAAAGAGGCTCTTAATTTAACAGAGCTTGCCTTTCTGCCAAGTCTCAAGCCTCAATTTAAGAGTTTTTTCGTTAAATGCTCTATTTAAGCTTAGAACATGTAACGTGCATTGGCGTTTACACCAAACTCATCAGTGTTAGAGGAGCCAGTGTAATTGATGCCTAAGCCTAAACCAAAGTTGCCAGAGGTAGCTGATACACCAACAGCTGCACCATAAGTGAAGTTGTCCATGATCTCAGACTTAACAGTGGTAGATAAGTTGGAGTAGCTGTTCCACTTAGCGGTAGCGTCAACCTCGTCATCACCAAAGTTGCCAGTTAAGGTCAAGTCAAAGCTTGGCTTAACAGTCCAAGTATCAGTTACGTACTCCTTAGCAATGGTTACACCAACTGGTAAAGAGAAGATATTGATGCTATCGCTATCATTCTGTGAGTAAGCAGTTGCGTAGTCATCCATATCAATCATGGAGTAACGTAAGCCAGCGTGTGGAGTTACGTCCATACCAGATAAGGATAACTTGTACTGACCAGTTACACCTACAGAAAGGTTAGTAGAATCGATAGAGGCATTTACCTTACCTAAGTCGGTGTTACCCTCAATATCGTTGTCTACAGCAGTGTAGGTAACGTCAGCTACTAAGGAGAAGGCATCCATGCTGTAGCCAGCATATAAGCCTAAGCCGTAGTAATCAAAGTCGTTAGATACGTTAGAACCTAAGCCCTGACCATCAGCATCACCAGAACCTACGTTGAACATACCACCAACCTTGAAGTTTGGAGCAACTTCAATGTCAGCACCTAAGGCTAAGCCATAAAGCTTAACATCAGCACCGTAGGACTTGTTGTCAGCATTAAAGCCATCAGCATCAGCACTCTTGTAAACTGGAGTTACCCAGATTGCGCCGCCCTGACCGTTAGCTGCTGCGCTTACACCGCTTACACCAACACCCATGCGAGCAGAAATAGCCTCGTAGGTAGAAGCACCAGCCTCAATAGCTGCCTGTGGAGCACCACCAAATACAGCTAAACGTGCATTGGTTTCAGCATCAACAGCAGAACCGTTGTTGTAAACAATGTTGTCGATTAACTCGTTCTCAGGAGCGAAGTAAATAACAGCACCACTATCGGTTACAGTAGCTTTAGCTAATCTGTCTAACAATGCCTGATCGTTTACTTTATTAGTGCCATTATTGTTCTTCTTACCAAAGTAGAAGTTGTTATCAGCATCCTTTACAATACCTTCAGCTAATTCACCATAAACAACGTCTTTCTCAACGGATTGATCAGCCTTTACAGCCTCATAGTTCTTATGGCCATAAGCAACAGACATTATGGTATCAGCAACAGGAGCGGAAACACCAGCTAAGTCGCCCTTCATCTTAGTGGCGTTTACTACTAATTCTAACTGAGTGCTTAAGTCGGTAAGATCCTGATTGAACCAACCATTAATGGTCTCTACACGTAATACTGGACTGCTGCCAGGTGCTGCATAACCTTCAAGAGTTAAGCCATTACCGTCAAATAACTTCTTGCCCTTAACCTGAGCTACAACATTAGAGCCAGTTAAGAGAACCTTGGCATCCTTACCAGCATAAATCTTTGAGTTAGTTTGTAAGGTAACAGGAGCCTGAGTACCCTCAAAAGCTTTGCCATCAATAGCTAAAGCTGACTTCTCACCTAAATAAAGAGCTTGAGTTACTGGATTTGCTTTGTAGGAAGTTACGGTCTTCTTGGAGTCAACAACTAATTGATCACCTGCACCTAAGGTTACTTTCTTAACAGTGTAAGCTACAGAGCCAATCTTGCTCTCATCAAGAGCACCATTAGCCTTGAATAAAGGAGCTAACTCAGACTTAACTTGAGCAATAGCGGCATCCTTATTAGTGGTGTCTAAGCCAATGCCTAAAATACCATTTTGAAGTACTAAAGCTTTACCGTCTAAAGTACCAGCATCATTGGCAGGAAGACTATTGCCAGATAACTGACCAGCAACTACAATAGAGCTTTCTACATTGAAGTTTGGATCAATATAAAGCTCACCATCGGCTAAGGTTAAATTTTTAGTTACTACTGTTGCGCTGGTACCATTAGTGATATTACCACCCTCAGTTACAGCCTCAGTACCAACCACTAACTCAACACCACTACCAAGCTTAATGTCAGAGGCAAATGTTTGGCCCTTAGTAATAGCAGAGTCATCCTTGAAGGTTGCTACACCTAAAGTAATGTTTTGACCAGCTAAGGTAGCAGCACCACTAAACTCAACTTCGCCTAAAACAATGTTTTGACCAGATAGTTTAGCTACATTCTTAAAGAGAGTCTTATCAGTTACTTGTAAGTCGCCTGTAGAGGTAAAGGCCTGCTCAGCAGTGAGCTTGCCTGCCACTACGGTTTTACCTTCTAAAGTAGATACACCAGCTAAAGTTGCATCCTTAGCAACATTTAAGGTAGTGCCTTCCTTAGACTCAACCTTGTTAAGATCTAACTTGCCTTTAACGTCTAAGTCACCAGCAATAGTTACCTTTTCAGACTTCTTACCAGTTAACTCAGCTAAAACAGTCTTACCGTTAGCCTGACCACCATCAACTAATAATGATGAACCATTACCTAAGGTAACCTTACCAGCTTCACCGCCATTAACGAGTGCAAAGTTTACCTTATCATTTACAGATAAGCCTAAAACCTCGCCCTTCTCATTGTAGGCAAATAGCTTGTTAGCTTGACCTTGAACAACATCAGCGCTATTTAAAGAGCCGTTGTTGCCAACAACGATTGGTAGTGTGCTTGCTACGCCAGTTGCCTGAACAGAGCCAAAGTGGCCAAGAATTGGACCAGTGTCAGTTAACTTAATGGTAGTGATCTTAGTCTTTTCATCAGAGAAGTTAGGAAGCACAAGCTTCTGATCAGCTGTTACGTCCTTCCACTCTAAGATAGGCTCTTCTTCGGTGCCCTTATAGGCTAACTCAATCTTAGCATCACCTAAAGAAATAGTGCCTTGAGTGCCAGTATCGCCAAATAAAGCAGCCTTTAAGCCTTCTAAGCCATCAGCATCAAAGGAAACATCTTTACCTAAAGTTAATTTAACAGTAGAGAAGCTTTCACCTACTAAAGAACCAGAAGCATTAAAGCCACCCTTTACAGTAACAGCACTTACTACACCAGTAACATCAGCTAAACCTAAAGCATGGTTAGCATCAGCACCTAAGGTTAAAGTAGAGCCTTCCTTTAAGGTAATGGCATTATCTTTTAATGAAATACCGAAAGACTCAGCAGTGCCATTATCACCAGTGGTAGCTGGAGTGTATTTGCCAGCAATAGACATATTGCCAGAAACAGTGATGGAACCAGTATCTACATTGATTTCTTTAGTGTTTAAAGTACCCTGCTTAGTTACATTAACAGCCTTAGAAGCGTCAGAAGCTACTAACTTATCAACAGTTAAAGAGCTCTTTAAGGCATTGCCATTAGCGTCTAACTTAGATCCATCATTACCAACAGTGAGTTGACCGAGAGTTACAGTTAAGCCCTTGGCAGTCCAGTCACCTGCTTCTACTTTTAAATTAGCATCAGCATGGTTTAGAGTTAATGCATAATTTGCAGTGCCATTAGTAGTCTCAGATGTTGATACAGTGTTGGAAACCTTTTTAAAGTCACCTAATTGTAAGGTAGCCTTATCATTAACCTCAAAGCCCTTAGTAGAATCAGTAACTAAGCTGTTAGTTACGATAAAGGTACCAGACTTGAGTACGCTGACATTGTCTTTTGCGTCATTAGCCATGACTGTCTGTAAGGTATTAGCCTTTACCTTGGCATTATCGGCTGTATTGTTACCTAAACTAAATCCAGTAGCAGCTGCAACATTGTTTACAATTAAAGTATCAGCAACTGATAAGGAACCACTGGTTAAGTTAATACCAGACTTTTTACCAGTAATGGTAGTGGCAGCGATTTGATCTGCATTGAGCTCTAGGTCACCAGTAACAACTAGCTTACCGCCATTATTGACAGTTGCAATAGCACCACTGGTAGTTGTGCGCTCAAATAACTCAGAAAGGTTATCACCATTAAGCTTCAAGGTTGCATAATCAACATTGATTTTTGCATTGCCTTGTGCATTTGAGCCATTGTCATTGTAAGAAAGGGTAGCATCAGATGCATCTAAAACAACACGGTCAACATCAGCTGCGGAAGTGCCAGAAGCGATTAATTTACCGTTAGTTGCTTCTTTGGTGTTGAAAAATACATTACCAGTTAAAGTTAACTTAGAGGTGTTTGTTCCATTATTTACAACAGATAAATCACCAGAAGTAAGTGTTAAATTGGAGCTGGTGTTATAATTACCACCACTAACGGTCAAATCACCAGTATCTGCCTTAAGGTCAAAGTCACCAGTAATGGTGCCAGCAGTTGCCTTATCAGTCTCGGTAGACTTTTCATTGATGCTAGTAAGAGTAATGGTATCGCCCACATTAAATGGATTTGTAGAGCCAACAGCTAAATTTTGTGCTGTAATTTTGTTAAAGCTCTTATCGCCAGTAGTGTTACCATTGTAATCGCCAGCACCTAAGGTTAAGGTACCAACTACATCAACATTGAACTTATCTGAATTTGCAACCTTCTCATCAATAACAAGAGAATCAAATTTTAGGGTAGACTCACCTTTATTATTTGTAGAAGTAATAGACTTAGCTGCTAGATTTCCACCAGAAGCAAGAGTTAAACCCTTAAGGCTTACATTATCACCAATAATATAGAGAACACCGCCGTTAGCAATGTTGACAGCGCCTTTATCAGCGACAGCGTCTGTTACATAGGTTTCATCTGAAGAGTTCTTGCCAGTAGTTAAACCAAGAAGAGCTTCCTTAGAAGTCTTGAATACACCACCAGAGGCAATCTCAATACCTGCCTGTGCTTCAGTTGTCTTGGTGTAAAGTTTAGCGTCACCAGTAACAGACATGGCAACATCCTGGTCTACTTTAAGAGTGCCAGAAACTTCTACATTACCACCAGTCACGTTAAAGCTTACAGGAGCATCAGGACCTGTTGGTTTCTGGGCTGAAATTGTTGCTGTACCGCTAGTTGCAACTACGATGTTACCAGCAGTCATGCTGCCTTCAGAAATCTTAATTTCAGCTGCGGCATTCTGAGAGCCTTCACCAAGCAGAATAGAACCACCGCTAATATTTAATTGTTTAGCATTTACTGCTACATCAGCAATTTCGGCACCACTATTCTGAATTTTAAGAGCTGCGCCATTAAAGATATTTATGGTAGAGCCACCATTAGGATCTACTTTACCAAGTACAGATTTAGTTCCTAAGTCTAATACTGCAGTTGGTTCACCAGAAAGAAGAGAGGCTTCACTTACTGATTGACCTAATGTAATGGTATCTGCTTGGATTGTAGCAACTTTGGTTGTATCGCTGACAACTTTAAGCAAACCAGAGTTTACATTAATGGATGAAATATCAACAGTTAAAGTTCCAGCAGAAACAGCTTCAAGGCTGATACCCTTTGCTGCATCATTAGTATCTACAGTTAAAGAGCCTGTACCAGATAGGGTTAAATTATCACCATTAGCTGTGATCTTAAAGTTTTGCTGAGAACTATCTTGTCCTTTAACGTTTAAAGGTGCATTCCATTGTTGTTCACCTGAACCAGATAAAGACTCTCCGTTTGAACTGTCCCAGACAACTTCATCAGTACCTGCTAAAGGTGTACTAGAAAAGTCAGCAGCCTGAGCCTGGCCAGCAGCTAGGCCCACGGTTACTACAGCGGCAGTAGCTAAGCCCTTGAAATATGCATTCTGGAAGATTGCACGGTATTGAGCCATTAAGAACTTAATGGCATTGTTAGTTTGCTTCATTTGTAATATGAAATGAAAAATGATGTGGGATGTTTTGTCTTGGCAGCTTTAGCCTTATCTATTTGAAATCGCAGTAAAGGCTCGCTTTGTACGGAGCGGGCGCTTTGTTTACTGATAAAATGACATTCAAACATTAGGTAGAATGTGGAGTAGGTGACTTAGTTGTAAGACTAAGTAATTCCTAACAATTACACGCAAAAGCTAAAGTGCTAATAGGCTCATGGCCTAAGTTTAATTTTGTACAAGCTAAGGTTTGTTAACTCGTAGCTAAGAGGTAAAAGTAGTAAAGACAGCTCTTAAACTAGCACGCTAAAGCTAATTTAAGCGGGTCAAAATCTCTGTCATTGGTAGGTGCCAACTTAAAAGAGACACTACTAGTGCGGGATGTAAGACAAAACAACTACAAAGAGCCCAATTATGTGAAAAGAGCTCTGGAATGGTGTTTTTAATCGGTGTGTCTAAAAATTAGTCGAAAAAAAAAAAAAAGCATAATCTATGCCTATTTTGCTGACTTTTTAAAACTAGATGATGTCAACCTAATATTAGACATAAGTAATGCTTATAGTGCGTAGTCTTTTAGTGAAAAGAAAAGTTTAGAGGCACTGGTTTGTATTTCCAGAAAATAGAGTTTGATAGGTAGGAAAATTTCATTACAGCTAAGAACACATGCAAACAAGTTAAAGTAGAGAGAGTAGAGAACTTTTCTTTGTTGCTGTTTAAAATCGAAAATTAAAAGCCAAAAAGGCAGGGCGCTTATTTTAATAAGCGTCCTGCCTTTTATATTTTGGACTACCTAAAAAGAGGCTCTCAATCTAACAGAGCTTGCCTTTCTGCCAAGTCTCAAGCCTCAATTTAAGTAGTTTTTCGTTAAATGCTCTATTTAAGCTTAGAACATGTAACGTGCATTGGCGTTTACACCAAACTCATCAGTGTTAGAGGAGCCAGTGTAGTTAACACCTAAGCCTAAACCAAAGTTACCAGAGGTAGCTGATAAACCAACAGCAGCACCATAGGTGAAGTTGTCCATGATCTCAGACTTAACAGTGGTAGATAAGTTGGAGAAGCCATTCCACTTAGCAGTAGACTCAGCCTCGTCATCACCAAAGTTGCCAGTTAAGGTCAAGTCAAAGCTTGGCTTAACAGTCCAAGTATCAGTTACGTACTCCTTAGCGATGGTAACACCAACTGGTAAAGAGAAGATATTGATGCTATCGCTATCATTCTGTGAGTAAGCAGTTGCGTAGTCATCCATATCAATCATGGAGTAACGTAAGCCAGCGTGTGGAGTTACGTCCATACCAGATAAGGATAACTTGTACTGACCAGTTACACCTACAGAAAGGTTAGTAGAATCGATAGAGGCATTTACCTTACCTAAGTCGGTGTTACCCTCAATATCGTTGTCTACAGCAGTGTAGGTAACGTCAGCTACTAAGGAGAAGGCATCCATGCTGTAGCCAGCATATAAGCCTAAGCCGTAGTAATCAAAGTCGTTAGATACGTTAGAACCTAAGCCCTGACCGTCTGCATCACCAGAACCTACATTGAACATACCACCAACCTTGAAGTTTGGAGCAACTTCAATGTCAGCACCTAAGGCTAAGCCATAAAGCTTAACATCAGCACCATAGGACTTGTTGTCAGCATTAAAGCCATCAGCATCAGCGCTCTTGTAAACTGGGGTTACCCAGATTGCGCCGCCCTGACCGTTAGCTGCTGCGCTAACGCCGCTTACGCCAACACCCATGCGAGCAGAAATAGCCTCGTAGGTAGAAGCACCTGCCTCAATAGCAGCCTGTGGAGCACCACCGAATACAGCTAAACGTGCATTGGTTTCAGCATCAACAGCAGAACCATTGTTGTAAACAATGTTGTCGATTAACTCGTTCTCAGGAGCGAAGTAAACAGCATTGTTCTCGTCAACTTGGTGATTCTTTAATTGCTCAGTTAAGTTAGTAGTATCAACTAGCTGAGTGAAATTAGTATCATTGTAGAACTTGCCATCATCTGGGTTCTTGTATAAGCCAGCTGCGATACCATAAACAGTATCTGCCTTAACAGATGGATCAGCCTTTACAGCCTCATAGTTCTTATGGCCATAAGCAACAGACATTAAGGTATCAGCAACAGGAGCGGAAACACCAGCTAAGTCGCCCTTCATCTTTTGATCATTAACAGTTAAAGCTAAGGTAGTGCTGAAATTAGTTAAGTTCTGAGTAAACCAACCATTGATGGTCTCTACACGTAATACCTTGTTATTATCAGTATCTAAAGTGACGCTATTAAGAGTTAGGCCAGTACCGTCAAATAACTTCTTGCCCTTAACTTGAGCTACAACATTAGAGCCAGTTAAGAGAATCTTGGCATCCTTACCAGCATAAACAGCTGAGTTAGCTTGTAAGGTAATAGGAGCTTGGGTACCTTCAAATGCCTTGCCATCAATAGCTAAAGCAGAGTTTGCACCTAATACAATATCGTTAGTAGTAACAATATCTTTATATGATTGATCTGCATTGTTGAAAGCAGTTAAGCTCTTAGATGAGTCAACTACTAATTGGTCAGTAGCACCAAGAGTAATCTTCTTTGAAATATAAGCTACAGCACCAATCTTGCTCTCATCAAGAGCACCATTAGCCTTGAATAAAGGAGCTAATTCAGACTTAACAGCAGCTAAAGCAGCAGCCTTATCAGTGGTGTCTAAGCCAACAGCAAAAATAGAGTTTTGTAAAGCTACTACAGAACCACCTAAAGAACCAGCATCAGTCTTTAAGTTAGCCTGATTTGCATTAGATAACTCGTTAGCAATTACAATTGAGCTTGCTACATTGTAGTTAGGATCAATGTATAAATCGCCATCATTTAAGCTTAACTTATTAGTTACTAAGGTAGCAGAAGCACCATTAGCAAGAGCTGCATTACCTTGAACAGGCTCAGTACCAACTACTAAGTTAACGTCATTGCCAAGCTTGATATCAGAGGCAAAGGTTTGACCTTGAGCAATCTTGTTGCCTGCTTCCGTAAATGTAACATCGCCTAAGCTGTTCTTAGCACCAGAAAGAGTTGCTTTACCCTTGAAGGTTGAAGCGCCAGAAACATTTAAGTTACCAGAAGCCTCGAATGCACCATCAACAGTTAAAGTACCAGTAATAGAGGTATCACCAGCTAACTTAGCATCACCCTTAAAGCTAGCATTCTTGCCAACAGTTAAAGAGGAGCCAGCCGCAGTCTCAATTGAACCAACAGCTAAGCCTTTATTAATAGCAACATTGGTAGTATTGCCATTGATTTGTAAGCTAGTATTAGTCTTACCAGCTACTTCATCAATAGTGTTCTTACCATCAGTAATAATGAGTTTAGTCTGATTGTCTGCATCAGCGCCAGCTGCTAAGGTAATCTTGTTAGCAGTACCGCCATTCTTTAAGTGTAAGAAGCCGCCCTGGTTAACAGTCATGTTAACAGTTGTACCAGATTGGTTATTAGCAAAGCCATTCTCACCCTTATTTAAGGTAGCGCCAGCAATAGTGATTTCGCTAGTTGTGCCCTTGCCCTCTAAGTTGCCTACTACACCTTGAACAGCATTACCTGCTTCAATACCAGTTACAGTAGCATCCTTAAGGTTTTCAACTACAACACTCTCAGAAAGATCGCCTACATTTTGAAGCTCTTCGTAAGTAATCTCATAGCGATTGCCTTTATCTGCGTTTTGAGTAACATTAACATCGCTGATGGTAACATTGGTTAAATCTAAGTAGCCATTGCCATCTTGATTCTTAAGGAACTCAGTACGTAAAGCTTTAATCTGATCCTTTGTAAGCTTGGTATCCTTAGCAAAATCGAGCTTTAAAGTACCGAAGTTGCTTAAGGTAACATTATTAGCGAATGGGTCATCTTCTGCTAACTTAGCAGCATCATATTTAATGGAGTCACCACTAAAGGTAATAGCTTTAACAGCAGTTTCACCAAAATGTAAAACAGCATCTGCACCATCAACTTTAATATCACCAGCCTTGGTTACAACACCATATGATAAGTCGCCACTTGTTGCTTTGCCCGACTCTTTACCAGTTAAAGTTAAAGTACCACTTACATTAATGGTACCATTTGCTTGGTCTAATTGAGCAAAGGTAGCAGAGCTATCCTTGGCAATTGTAACTGTTGAGTTTTCATCAACAATCTTTAAGGTGCTATCAGCAGCATTGAAAGAAGCTACAGACTTAGCATTATCTTTAAGATCTTGACCGCCAACTACAAAATCACCGCTCTTGGTAAGAGTTACGTTCTTACCAGTCCAGTTACCAGTTGCTACAGTAACAGTACCATTTTTAGTGTCTGCTGCATTAACATCTAAGTTAAGCTCTACAGCACCACCTTGAGATTGAGCAACACCATCAATGATGTTACCTAATTTAACATTAGCACCCTTGCCTACAGTAAGAGTTGTGTCATTAGCAGTAGCAGTTAAGGTAGTATTTGCTACAAAGTTACCAGAACCAAGCTTAGTACCGCCCTCTGTAGTGCCATCAAGCTTTAAGGTCTCAGCTAAAATGGTTGCAGTACCGAGCTCTAATTCGGTATTTAAGCCAGTAATTGTTAACTCATTGGCTTGTAAGGTACCAGCAAGTTGAATATCGCCTGCATTACCGCCAGTCTTCTTAAGCTTAGCACCTGCCAAAGAAAGGTTACCATCAACCTTTAAGGTACCGCCAGCATTAACAATTGTTTTTAACTTTTCGTTTTCTGCTGCAACAATCTTATTTGCAATATCTTCTGAAATAATGATAGTGCCTTTATTTTCAGCAGTCATTGTTGAGGCATTGTCTTTGCCAATTACAAAGTTATCAGCCTCAAGCTCAGAGAAATCTAAGGTTGCTTGTAAAAGTTTCTGAGGGGTGCCTGCACCAACGGTAATATCACCGCTAGTTAATATTAGCTTGGAACCTGCATTAAACTTTAAGCTTGCAGCTGTATTATTAGTATCAGCTTTACCAATAACTAAAGAACCTTTTTTGGAATCAGTACCTAAAGTTAAAGCAACGTCATTAGTCCAAGAGCCATTATCAATCTTGAGTGACTTATCATTTTCAACAGTTAAGGCACTAGCTACATTAGTACCCTTACTGATAGTACCAGTATGAGCTAATAAAGCCTTGATCTTATCGGCATCCTCTAAAGAGGTAAAGCCTTTTTTACCATTGATTTCAGCAATTGAATCAGTGCCTAAGTTTGCATCATTCTTAAGAACTGTATTTGCATCAATTGTAAGTCCGCTATTGGCACTTAATACGGCATTTTCAATATTTAGTGCTGTACCATTGCCAGATGTAATAGTTAAGGTATCAGCAAAAAGCTTAGCATTACGATCGGCATCAAATGTAATAGCTCCAGCCTTTAAAGTTGAACCGTTAGTAAACTTAATCTGACCTGTTGATACATCAGCTGTTGAATCATTAAGAATGAGTTTATTAGTATCAGTAGCATTTGCAGTGAGATCAACTGCGGAATCGCCCAAGTCAAGAGCACCACCACTAATATTTAACTTAGCACCCTTCGCAGCCTTATTTACAGTAGCTAGATCTGCCTCGAGAATAGTGCCAGCACCTGAAACGATGAGTTCACCACTGCCTTGAACAGTTGTATTAGTTGCAAGCTTCAAAGTAGCTGGGGCAGCTGCTGCTCCTGATACAACTAATTTGCCCTTAACGTCTAAGGTACCTTCACCTACATTAAACTCTTTCTTTAGTTTAGTGGTGTCAGTAGAAGATTTAGTAATGGCTGTATCATCAAAAGTTAATGCAACAGTACCATTGGCTGCTACCTCAATAGCGCCTTTATTTGATAAGGAACCTTCAGATAGATTGATGGTTAAAGTTGTATTATTTGCATCAGCGCTAGAATCAGGATCAACATTAACAATTTTACCGCCATTGATATTTAATGTGGCTGCATGAATTGTTACTTCTTCACTTGTTCCAGATGCTTTGGTATTAGTGATAACACCATCAGAATTAACTACGATATTAGTTAAAGTATCTGCAGCAGCTTCAGAAAGCTCATCACCTAATACAGAAGTAGTTCCTACTTCAATACTACTAGTTTCCGCATTACCTGTGCCATCACCAACATTTAAAGTTCTTGCCTTTAATGCAGAATCTTGACCAGCAATAATAACCTTACCTTGCTTAAGGTCAAATTTCTTAACTTCTAATGAGCCTGCTGTGCTTTTATCTGCCTTGATATCAAACTTTCCGCCAGTTGCGTTATATATGAACTCAGCATTTGTTGCTACAACAGAACCAGACTTAATTTCATGATTGCCTGTTGAAGTAATGGTAAGCTTAGTGATATTAGTATTAGTACCATTAGCTGCACCAGAGAAAGCAAAAGTTTCTGTTTTTTCTACTTTCTGCTCACCTGTTAGGGTTGACCAGTTATCTGGTGTAATAGCAGCAGCCTGAGCCTGGCCAGCGGCTAAGCCAGCAGTTACTACAGCGGCGGTAGCTAAGCCCTTGAAATATGCATTCTGGAAGATTGCACGGTATTGAGCCATTAAGAATTTAATGGCGTTGTTTGTTTGCTTCATTTGTAATATAAAAATGAAAAATGAGTGGGATGTTTTGTCTTGGCAGCTTTAGCTTGTTTGGTTTGAGGTCGTAGTAAAGGGGCCGCTTTGTACTGAGCGGGCGTTTTATTTACTGATAAAATTGACCTTCAAGCATTAGGTTTTTGTGTGGAACTTGTCGTAAGACTTGGTAGTTCCTGACATATACATGTAAGCTAAAGTGCATATAGGCCTTGGGGCCTAAGTAAGGTTGTACAAGCTATCTTTTACTAGCTCGTAGCTAAGAGGTAGAAGTAGTAATGACTTGCTTTTAAAGTAGCACGCTAAAGCTAATTTAAGCAGGTCAAATTCTCTAGTGTTGATAGGCACCAACTTAAAAGAGACACTACTAATGCGGGATGTAAGACAAAACAACTACGTAGAGCTCAAATGACGTAAAAAGAGCTCTGGAATGGTGTTTTAAGCGGTGTGTCTAAAAATTAGTCGAAAAAAAAAAAAAAAGCATAATCTATGCCTATTTTGTTAACTTTGTAAAACTAAATGAAGTCAAACTTATATTAGACATAATTAATGCTTGTAGTGCGTAGTCTTTTAGCAAAAAGAAAAGTTTAGGGGCACTGGTTTGTATTTTTAGAAAATAGAGTTTGATAGTTAGGTAATTTTCATTACAGCTAAGAACACATGCAAACAAGCAAAATTAGAGAGAGTAGAGAACTTTTCTTTGTTGCTGTTTAAAATCGAAAATTAAAAGCCAAAAAGGCAGGGCGCTTATTTTAATAAGCGTCCTGCCTTTTGTATTTTTAACTTCCTAAAAAGAGGCTCTTAATTTAACAGAGCTTGCCTTTCTGCTAAGTCTCAAGCCTCAATTTAAGAATTTTTTCGTTAAATGCTCTATTTAAGCTTAGAACATGTAACGTGCATTGGCGTTTACACCAAACTCATCAGTGTTAGAAGAGCCAGTGTAGTTAACACCTAAGCCTAAACCAAAGTTGCCAGAGGTAGCTGAGACACCAACAGCTGCACCGTAGGTGAAGTTGTCCATGATCTCAGACTTAACAGTGGTAGATAAGTTGGAGTAGCCGTTCCACTTAGCGGTAGCGTCAACCTCGTCATCACCAAAGTTGCCAGTTAAGGTCAAGTCAAAGCTTGGCTTAACAGTCCAAGTGTCGGATACATACTCCTTAGCGATGGTTACACCAACTGGTAAAGAGAAGATATTGATGCTATCGCTATCATTCTGTGAGTAAGCAGTGGAGTAGTCATCCATATCAATCATGGAGTAACGTAAGCCAGCGTGTGGAGTTACGTCCATACCAGCTAAGGATAACTTGTACTGACCAGTAACACCTACAGATAAGTTAGTAGAATCGATAGAGGTAGTTACCTTACCTAAGTCGGTGTTGCCCTCAATATCGTTATCAACAGCAGTGTAGGTAACGTCAGCTACTAAGGAGAAGGCATCCATGCTGTAGCCAGCATATAAGCCTAAGCCGTAGTAATCAAAGTCGTTAGACACGTTAGAACCTAAGCCCTGACCATCAGCATCACCAGAACCTACGTTGAACATACCACCAACCTTGAAGTTTGGAGCAACTTCAATGTCAGCACCTAAAGCTAAGCCATAAAGCTTAACATCAGCACCGTAGGACTTGTTGTCAGCATTAAAGCCATCAGCATCAGCGCTCTTGTAAACTGGAGTTACCCAGATTGCGCCGCCCTGACCGTTAGCAGCAGATGAAACGCCGCTTACACCAACACCCATGCGAGCAGAAATTGCCTCGTAGGTAGAAGCACCAGCCTCAATAGCAGCCTGTGGAGCACCACCGAATACAGCTAAACGTGCATTGGTTTCGGCATCCATTGGGTTGCTGCCGTTAACCAAGATGTTCTCAATTAACTCGTTCTCAGGAGCGTAGTAAACAACACCATCAACTACAGTGCCGTTAGCTAACTTATCAAGAATGGCCTTATCAGCTGGCTTAGTTGAATCTAGCTTGTTGCTTTCATTAGGCTCCTTCTTGCCGTAGTAGAAGTTATTACCATCTTTAGTAATGCCTTCAGCAACAGCACCTAAGACCTTGTCTTTTGACTGAGATACATCATAGTCAAAGAAACCAGCGCCAGCTGCTAATAAGGTGTCCTGTACTGGAGCAGAAACAACATCAAAGGTTTGTTTTGCCTTTTGAGTTTGGAAAGCTAAATTAACAGGAGCAGAGGTAATATCACCTTCTGTGAGGGAACCAGCATATAAGCCATTAATGGTTTGAACAGTTAATTTGCCTTTTTCAGCGCCAGCGGTATTACCTAACTCAAGATTTACTTTTTGGCCACTAGCTGTATTGGCAAAGAGCTTGATTGCATTCTTATTGATATCAGCTAAGCTGCCAGTTACGTAGATTGCAGACTTGGTAGAATCCTTGGCATAAACAACAGCATCTGCATTAGTCTTATTAAAGGTAATTGCTGCCTTTGTTGAATCAGCTAAGGCACTTACGTCTACAGCTAAAGCAGCACCATTACCTAAGTAGAGGTCGCCCTTATTGTACTCAGTAGTGTTAGCGGTAGCGTTATAGGTCTTATCGGTAGCAGTTGGATCAACTACGATCTTAGAGCCATCATTGATCTTTACATTCTTAGCTACATAAGCAATAGCACCAACGCCATCTTTTTGTAAGGAGCCAGTTTTAGAATCAAGGAACTGAGCAAATTTAGCCTTTACTTCCTTCTCGTCCTTATTACCGATAGAGGCAATAGCATTTTGTAAGGCGTAAATATTACCATGAACGATACCAGCATCCTCAGCCTGAGCATCATTACCAAAAATGTCAGCACCAGCAAAGGAAGCTGCCTCGCCAAACTCTGGATCGATAACTAAATAAGCGCCATTTAGGTTAAAGAGATTAGCTGCTAATACGCCACTAGTGCTGTCAATACCATTAGGCTCATCCTTAGATTGACCTACAAAGATCTCAGTGCCAGTACCAAGAGCCTTTAAGGTCTTAACATCAAGTGCTGCACCACCAATTACTGACAATTTCTTAGTATCAGCTACATTTAAGTCGCCGCTAACAGTGGTCTTACCTGCAACGATAGAGGCATTATCCTTAAAGTCAACAGCAGCTAAGGTGTTCTGACCAGATAATTTAGCCTTGCCCTTAAACTCAGCCTTAGTGGTAACGTCTAAGTTACCCTTAACCTCAGAGGTAGAGGATACAGTTAACTTATCTGCCTTTAAGGTGGTGCCAGCAGCAGTGCTTAACTCATCAACAGATACTTCGGCCTTCTTATTCTTATTAGTTACCTGTAAGGTGCCAGCTAATAACTCTAAGGAAGCACCTGTGCCACCAGAAACATTAGTAAGTTCAGTTACGCCATCAGTCTTGCCGCCAATGACTAAGCCTGAGTTTGCGTTTAAGGTAATATTGCCAGCCTTACCGCCGTTGTTTAAGGTTAAATCAGTGTCTTGAGCAACAGTGAAGCCTAAAGCAACTACATTGCCCTCGCCGTCCTTAACAAGATTACCATGTGCATCAACCTGAGCTGCAAAGTAGCCCTGGTCGGCCTTATTTAAGGTTAAGCGCTCGTCATTATTAATGTCAGTTGCCTGAGTAGAGGTAACAGCACCAAAGGAACCACGAATTGGTTTTGCACTGGTTACACCAGTAACAGTAGCGTTCATTAAATCATTGTTAGTGGTGTCAGTGATAACATCCTTATTGGCTGCAAGATCACTCCACTCAACCTTGCCATCACTGCCAACAGTTGGAAGACCAGCAATCTTAGCATCACCAACGTTTAAGGTACCAGCTAAATGATCTTTGCCATTTAAATCAAATAACTTCTTGCGTAACTGAGTAAGAGCCTCATTAGAAAGACTTGTGCCACTTGTAAAATCAAGATTTACAACAGAGCCAGTCTTAGATACTAAAGCATTAGCTGCATAGGCATTATCCTGAATGGTTACAGTATTATCGTCAATCTTAATAGCGTTAAGAGCTGCATCAGTAATAGTTAAGGAACCACCTTGCTCTACAGAAATGGCCTTTGCTTTTAAAGCTAAACCAAACTTGTTAGGCACAGAGTCATCACCCTTTAAGGTCATATCACCGTGAAGGGTAATTGCTTCTTCTGCGGTAGTGGTTAGCTTACCAACTACAAGCTCTTGTGCTTGGGTAGAGTCTTCGAGGTTCTGATGAACAGTTACCTTGGCATCTTCATTAAGAGTTAATGAATTAGCAGTTAAACCAAACTTGTGATCCTGAGGATCCGTGGCACCTTCTACCTCGAGATCAGAGGAGCCAATTTTAATGGTAGCATTCTTAGCAGTGATGTCCTTAGCAGTCCAATGACCATACTTAACATTTAACTTGGATGTATTGGTCGAGTCCTTACCAGTTAACTTTAAATCAACATCAACGGTTGCACCAGTGTCAGCAGTGTGCTCGATCTTATTGGTGTCTTCATCAAAGTAGATGTCACCTAGTTGTAAAGAAGCATAGTTGTTGCTGCCATCACCAAGAACAAGTTTGGCATCGTTGCTTGACTTAACTTCATTAGCAAGTACTAAGTTACCAGTATTTACAACAAAGTTGCCAGAGGCCTCTTTTGCAGTTAAGGTTAAGGTACCACCAACATCAATGGTGCCCTTGCCAATTGATAAGCCAGAAGTGCCAGACTCAGCTAAAGATAAATCTTGAGTATTAAGAGTACCGCCATCAGAGTGGAAGGCAATCTTATTGTCTTGTACATCATCATTAGAAACGATGTCAGTGGTATAAAGAGTTGCATCAATGCTGGTGAGTAAGGTATCTACTGTACCCTGATTGATAAGGATGCCAGCACCATTAGTATCTCCCCAGGCATTTTCCTTATTAATTAAATTGGCAAGATTCTCACCACTAACTAATAAGGTACCATTTTGGCCAACTGTAATGGTAGTTTTGTTGGTACCATGACCTTTAAGAGGGCACTTCTATAAATCAAAAACGTGATATATATCGGCTGGACGGAGGGGATTTTTCTTGAAAACCTTGGGGTATAATGGTATACTATATTAGTATTATCTTAAATACACACACTCCCCAAGGATAACACATTATGTCAAGATCATATATCTTTACTCACCAAAATGCAACCCCTCTCATTAATGCTTCCAGAGAGGAAATACTCGCAAATGAGCCAACTCTGCTAGCCATAGATCAACACTTCGATTTTGAGAATATTCGTAGTGATATCGAGGGCAACCTTGCAACCTTTAAAAAGGTAAAAGCAATGGAAGAGAATGAGAACACAAACT
>NZ_JALKIM010000063.1 GCF_023050945.1 Anaerobiospirillum sp. NML120448
GACGCAAGTCTAATGGCGCTCTAATAACCAGAGAGGTGGTTGAAAAGCAACGAGAAATTGCCATTGCCTGCGGTTGCCGTGGTATTTTTGATATGCCATATACGTATTAAAATCTCGGAATTTCTAATTAATAGACCTAATGGCATTGGCAATTAATTTGTCTGAATCTAAGTTAACAGTATAGACGTACTTATGGTTGATCATTTCCCATAAGCTCTTAAAAGGCTCAGTACTAAACTTGGTAGTTGGTTTAGTTTGACTAAAGATATTGCGGTTGTGCTCTTTAATAAGCTTGCCCTTAGCTTTAGGATTATCAGCTTTTTGTAAGAGCTTAAATACACCCTGAGCGTAATACTTTAAGTAGTCATAGTCCTGATCTGGAGCTTTGAGCTCAAATTTATGAGCCCCTTCATCATCCGCTAAGAGCTCTTGCAATTCTTCACTCATCTTACCAGTGCGATCAATGTCTTTTTGGGTTTTAAGAGCAAAAACAATATCCTGAGCTTCTTCTTTAGTCAAAGTATGTTTGCTCTCGGTTAAAGACATATTGTTAGGATCTGATTGCGAGTCTTTGGTGCTATTATCTGGCTGCTCTTTAGGGCTTAAAGGGCGCACAATATCAATATTTTTGCCTACAAAGAAGTTATCATCAATCTTGGTAGGGCGCTCATAAAGGGCATCATTAATTTCATTTTGGAGCCCTTCAACAAAAGTAGCATAGCTTTCTGGTGCTATTACGGTTAGCAAGTTGTATTCATGAAATTGTTCGCCTAGAACACTGTAATCTTGACGATTGCCCTCTTGGTCAACGCAGAGGCGTAAACCACGACCAACTTCTTGGCGTTTTGCCATAGTGCTATTAGACTGCCTTAAGGAGCAAATTTGGAAAATATTAGGATTATCCCAGCCTTCTCTTAAGGCAGAGTGAGAAAAGATAAATCTTACAGGCTCACTAAAGCTAAGTAGACGCTCTTTATCCTTTAAGATCAGCTCGTAATCACTAGGATTGTCGCTGTATTTGGCCTCCTTTGCTCTACCTTTGACAGTAGGGTCGGTAAGGCGCTTGTTCTTATCAATACTAAAATAGCCTGCATGAGTAGCAGAAGGGGCAATGCTATTTAAATAATCAAGATATCTCTGGTCTTGCTCTAATAGTTGTCCTTGACTAAACAATTCTTGCTTAACACTTTCATATTCCTGCTCAAACATAGATTGGAACATGCCAGCATTATTGGGAGCATCGTAATCACGATAATGCTTTACTGTGTCAATAAAGAATAAGGAAAGGGTCTTAATGCCTTTTTTAAAGAGCTCTTGCTCTTTATGCAGGTGAGATTTAATGGTTTGGCGAATTTGTAAGCGAGCAATATCCTCAGCACTAACATCGCCCAATACTTCGTCAACATAGATAATGGTGCCATTGGCAAACTCTACTTTGCCTAATAAGGCATCAATATCACTAATGATATAGTCCTTATACTCTACAAGTTCTCCTGAGCGGTAATACAGATCATCGCCTTTGCTTAAAGTGGTGGTAATACGAGAGATCTTATCCTTAGTTCTCTTTTCCATAGTAATGACTGCTCTTGGGGGCAGGTGAGCATCAATTAAGATATTTTCAAGGTAAAGATAACTATTAGTGCCAGTGAGGTTTTTGACATCAATACCTACCACTTCAATACGCTTTACTAATTTTTGGTTGTAGGCATCAAGTGCATCCAGCTTATAGACACAATTGTGCTTATCTTTGTGAGTAGCAGAGAAATTAAGGCAAAATAAAGGATTAAAGAGCTTTAGGCTTTCTTTAGTCGCTGTGCCACTCATTTTCTGCGGTTCATCTAAGATCACGATAGGATTGTTGTTAGCTAGCACATCAATAGGCCTACGGGAACCGAAGCTATCACGCTCTGAGTAAATAATACGGGCAGCTTGATTGTTTGCATTTTCCTTAAAGCTATTAAAAGCCTGCATATTAACAATCATTACGTAGATATCATGGCTTTGTGAAAAGTCATTAATATCATTAAGATTGTCTGAGCTGTAAATAAAGCTTTTGATTTTCTTATGGTATTGCTCCATAAAGTGATCAACTGTAATGTCTAAGCTCTTTTTTACACCCTCACGTATGGCAATACTTGGCACCACGATAATAAATTTAGACCAGCCATAGACCTTATTAAGTTCAAAGATAGTCTTAATGTAGACATAGGTCTTGCCTGTGCCAGTCTCCATTTCAATATCAAGCACACAGCGCCCAAATTCCTGATTAAGAGCAGTATCCTTGCTAATATTACAGTGGCGCTGAATTTCTCTGATGTTCTCTAGCAAATGAGCATCATCAAGCTCAATTTGTCTGTTGCCATAGCCAGTCTCTAGGATGTACGAATAATCAATACCACTTAACATGGTGTTGTTTGCTTGAAAAGCAACTTTATCGTAGCCACGATCTAATTGATACTCAAGGCCATCGTGATAGCTCTGGCCTGCAAAAACAGAAACAATATTGCTTATGGCATCGCTTTGATATTGTTGAGTTTTAAAACGAAACTTCATAATAGGCTCTTTTACAAGTTAGTTTAGTTGTCTAGATAATAAGAGCAGTAAAGTCATAGTATTTACTGCTCTTATGGCGCTATAAGAGGCATTAGAGCGTTTTTACAATAGTCTCGGGGCTATGAGCTTTAATAAGTTGATCATAATTAGTCATAAGACTATCAGAGCTAATAGCACTGTTTTTCAAGACCAAATAAACAGGCTTAAGCTTAGCTAAAGTAATAATATCGTTAGCCTTGAGCTCATTAGAAAAATAGCACGCTAAAAATGGCTCAGTAGCCACTGCTAGCCCAGGCTCAGGCGCAGCTTCACTGGCAACTTCTGGCGCAGCAGCAAACTCAGGGACAGCCTCAACAGCAAGGTCGGGAGCGGGCGCTGGTTCTTGTAAAAGAGTAGGAGTAGTTGTGGTAGAGCCTACAATATAGGCTGAATCTTGAGATAAGTTGATTTTGGCAATAGAAGAGGTTAAATCAATGCCTAATTCAAGCATGATTTGAAAAAGGAGATCTTCTTGAGTGCGATCAAACTTAATGTTGTCGACACTATCTAAAAGATTGGCTTGAGATAAGTCATTAGGGTAGTAAAAGACATCCTTCATATTAGAGGAGTCAAGCTTAAGTACACGGAAGCCACAGTCAAAAAACGGCTCTACCCCCCCCCCATGGAAAATGGCTTATTTATGCGATTTTCTGCACTGAGGTTGGCTTGGTTTTTAGCTTTGGATAAGTTTTCATTCATCATGGCTAGAACTTGTTGACCTGCTTTTTTAATACGCTCTTTAGCAATAGTGCAGATATTGGCAGGAGCATTAAGACTTTGACAGAGTTTAATAGCATTGTCAGCAACATTCTTAGCCGTTTTACTACTAGCACCAGCATCACTAATAATTTCTGGTATTTGTACTAATATAAAATGGCGGTTAAGCTTTTGCTTCATATTAGCTAAGAATAGGGCATGAGCAGTAGTGCCGCTTCCTGAAAAGAAATCGAGCACAATATCATTATCTTTTAGGCCGCAAAACTCGATAATGCGGGCTATGATAGTCTCATCTTTAGGATTATCAAAAACCTTATCTCCTAATAGTGAGTCAAGGCGTTTAGAGGCAGCACGGCCATCAGTATAGAATACGCTATAAGGTACAGCATATTCACGATCTTTTAGATAAGCCTTAACTTTAGGAACATTGTTTTCATCAGCGCCAAACACAATTTTGTCAGCAGCAATCATGGAGTTTAGTGTCTCTTGAGTAAAGCGCCATCCTCCTTTAGGTAATTTTACAGGCTTATTGGTAATAGGGTGTAATACTGTGTATTTAGGGCCACCGCCGCCAGGCCAGGAAATATTATCGCCATAGTAAATGCCATTACCATCTACACTATTGTAGTGAGCTTGTTCTTTGGCAGGAGAGCCTGCTGGTAGGGCTTTGTACCAAAGTTTTAGATCCTGCTCAATAAGCTTATAGTTGTCGCCATGCAATTTCTTAAGGCGTTCATATTCTTTATAAATATCATCAAGGCCTTGCTTACGCTCTCGCCATAAAATACTGTTTTCTTTTAAGTAATTTCTATTGCGAGCATAGCAAACTATGTACTCATGAGAGACAGAAATGAGCTTAGAGTCATTTTTGCGGCCTGCTGCCCAGACTAATGAGGCAATAAAGTTGCTCTGACCAAAGATCTCATCACAAACTTTTTTGAGATTGTCCATTTCGTTTTCATCAATAGAAATAAAAATGGCTCCATCATCAGTTAATAGATCACGGGCAATTTTTAGGCGCGGGTAAATCATATTTAACCAATTAGTATGGAAACGACCTTCGCTTTGTAAATTAGAGCTTAGTCTATTACCTTGCTCATCAATTTTATTTTCTGAGACTAAGAAACTTTGGGCACTCTGTTCAAAGTCATCATGATAGATAAGATCTGAACCTGTGTTGTAAGGCGGATCAATATAGATAAGCTTAATCTTATTAAGATAGGTGTTTTTAATGCACTTTAGCACCTCTAAATTATCGCCCTCAATGTAGAGATTTTGGGTGTGCTCAAAGTCAATGCTCTCAGATAAACATGGTCGCAAAGTACTACTGGTAGGGAGATTAGCCAATTTTAAGGCTTCTCTTTTGTTAGGCCAGTTAAACTCATAGCGCTCTTTAGTTTCATGTTCGTCCTTAATACCAAGCTCTAATAAAAGCTTATGATGGTCAATAGCTTGAGTAAGCTTGCCATCTACTAGGACTTCGCAAACACAATGAGGAAAGAGCTCTTTAATTTTATTGACGTTCTGCGCTATAGCATCATTGTTAATCATATTAAGTTGGGTATTAGCCATAACTTTTCAGATCTCATATTAATAATGAAAAGACATAGGAAAGCTGGTGCCAAAAATACTAGCTAAAGCAGATATATATCTGCTTTATTATTATAAGGTTTAATTTTTTGATAGGCTAAGTAAAGTTAACAGACTTTTGGTAAGTCTTGTTTATTTTTGTCTCATCGTCGCTAATTAAGATCAGCAAACTTTAGAGTAGGCGCTGGGGATACCACCCAAGATTTACCTCAAGCCACCAGTTAAAAAGCCAATTGCCCCCATATGCCAGCAGGATAGTAATAAGAGAGTATTGACGTAAGCTGCCTTATCACCACACATTTGGATGTTTGCTAACTCACCAACTAACAAACATTCTATTTATCACTGTTGTAAAACCATGTTGCCTTAATAGGCTGTAAGGGCAGTATGGGCATTGAGTGGTTGCCATTCCCTTTATTCTGACTACGGGACTACTGTTGAACACTAATGAACGCCCTATGGGATATCAAGTCATAAAAGAAAAATGGCTTTTATAAGCCTTCCATAAAGTAAGTAAGCATCTTAGCTGCGCTAGAGTATCTCTGTTGTAAAAACATGTTGCCTTAATAGGCTGTAAGGGCAGTAAGAGGTTGCCATTCCCTTTATTCTGACTACGGTACTACTGTTGAACACTAATGAATGCCCTATGAGATAAGTAGTCATAAAAGAAAAAAGCTTTTATAAGCCTTCCATAAAGTAAGGAAGCATCTTAGCAGCGTCAGAGTATCACTGTGGTAAGACCATGTCGCCTTAAGAGGCTGTAAGGGCTGTAAGAACAGTAAGCTATTGCCGCTCCATTTATTCTGACTACGGGACTACTGTTGAACACTAATGAATGCCCTATGAGATAAGTAGTCATAAAAGAAAAATGGCTTTTAAAAGCCTTCCATGGTCAACAATGAATATTAGCCTTTAGGGGAGGCGGCTCTGTGGGCAAGAGAGGTCTCATAAGGGCTAAACGGCCTATTAGTTGGCAGCATCTTTAAGTTGTTTTAGTTGTTCCTTAGTCGCAAGGATTTTCTTTTGTACTTTTTGAAAGTTGGTATGAAGAGCAAACTTCTTATTAGGCTGACGTTCTTTATTTTTGGCCTTATTTAGTCTATCTCCTTCTTGTATTAGTTTGGTTAGCTGGTTTTCCAGCTCTAAAATTTTAGGCAAATTAAGGGTAATAGGATTTACCTTAGAGTGATCGTAAGGTAATGGAGCTTTATCAGCCTGATTAGGGTGCTTTTGAGCTGCGTGCTGCTGGGGAGCCTGCGTGTGAGCATCTTGCTTTTGGGAATGCTTAGAGCTGTTAAGATAAATGAGCGATAAGAGGTTTAAATAAAGATCTTTTACTGTCTTGCCTTGCAAGTTAAAAGTATCTAACAGCTCGGTTGCTGATAGCCACTGGCTGTTTAGGGATGATGTAATCTCAAAAGGGAATTGAGAGCTTTTCTGAGTAGCACTAGGGGTAAAATTAAACTTCAAGTTAGCACTAAGACTGTAGCGCCCCTCATAATGACATATGAATAGGAGGTATTTGTCTAAGTTGCTATCAAGTAAATTGATTAAAGCTTGCGGTATGTATTCTTGAGCTAAGTCCAAGACAAAGATATTAAGTTCAGGCAAAGAAGCAAGCTTATGCGTATCTTCCAAATATACATGTTCTGGCTCTAAGTTGTCTTGGTAAAAATTATGAAGATTTAGTACTTCTTGGTTAAATTTAGCTAGCCAAGTAATGTTTTTAATGTCTTGGGCACAGGCATTAACCTCTTGATTAGCAGCAAAATTGCTAAAAATGTAGTCGATAGGTAAAGGGGTAATTACCAAGCTTTGCTCTGGGAAAAGCTTGTTTAGGCCATCAGCATAAAAAAATTCTAAATGCTCCATATAATTACCCTCTTATGTTCGTAGCTGTTGTGTTCTCTTAGGTTAAGGTAGCCTTATGGGGGCTTAAGCTTAGCTTTGGGCTAGGGCCTTGGCCTTGGCATTGGCCCAGGCCCTAGCCATGGGAATTGCGCCTAGACCTTTGGCTTTGGACGAGGTCTTGGCATTGGGCTCTGGGCTTGAGAGCTAGCGATTAGTTAAGCACGAACCACGACAAAGCCCAACAATTCAAAGTCATCACTGCCACTAAAAGCTCCGTGTAAGGCTGAGCTTTCACCCTTGCCAAATAAGCTATCTAAATCTGATGTTTGCTTTTCATTAATAATTTGTTGGATAGCATGTTGTAGCTGAGATGAGTAGCGTGTCATATTCATGCCGTCATTTGTCTCTTTATTAAAGAGATCACAAAGGGCTTTGTTAGGAACATGCTCGTTGCGGCATAAAAAGCGCAGAATTTCTAGCATGCGCTTAGGAGCAAAATGATTGCATATTACCTTATTATCTTCCCCTAAATACACCATATAAAATGGATGGAAAATATTGCGCTTATTAGCTTTAAGGTCATTATTGCGATTGCGCAAAATTAAGATAGTACCTGGGCTAATGCCTAGCTCTTGTGCAGCTTTTATACGAGTGCTCACTTGCTCAGTTGCAATAGCGCTTGGGGTTTCATTCGAACCCATAAGGGCAGCAAATGGGTTGCTCATAGCAGCAAAAGGATTGGCAATAGCAGGCGTTTGGTGTGTGCTTGGCACTTGTACCAAGGCGTTTAATCCAAATGGCATACCATCTAGATTCTTGTGAGTTTTCACATAAGAGAGTAGATCTTGCCTAAAGTCGCTCAGACCTAAATCAGTAATACTGATATTACAATTCATTTCCTCAAGGTTGACTGTTTCCTTTTGGATGCGTCTTAGCTGCTGGCTGCGGTAATCAAAATTAGCATCATCTTGTGAAATTAGGTTGTCATCGCCTGTGGCCGTCATTACCGTAAGTTTCATTTTCTGTTCAACTCTGGCTCTCAGATGAATATATTCATCTAAGCCTAAGTCTGGCCAGAAGTTAACCATTTGAATGTATTTGTTAGTACTACCAATACGGTCAATACGACCAAAGCGTTGGATTAAGCGTACAGGGTTCCAATGAATATCATAGTTAATTAGATAATCGCAATCTTGCAGATTCTGGCCTTCACTAATGCAATCACTAGCAATAAGAATATCAATATTGGCATTGTGATTATTACCAAAGCGTTTATCCCTTTGTTTGGATTTAGGGGAAAACATTGTAAGCAAAGCATCAAAGTCGTTAGAGTGGCCTTTAATAGTGCTTTTACAAGATTTTCCTCCAGTAATTAGTGCTAAATTACAGGTATCTTGAGCTTGGTTAAAATGCTTAACAAGATTTTCATAAAGGTAAAGGGCAGTATCAGCAAAAGCAGTAAATACTAATACCTTTAGGTTGCCTGGATTAATTGGGTTAGTACGTTTGTTGGCAATAGTTTCTACTAGTGTTTTGAGCTTAAGATCATGAGCAGTATCAATAAGGTTAAGCTGAGCAATTAATGTTTCTAGAATCTCTTTATCTGTTGCAATGCTTTTGCGCCAGGCATCAAGATCCATATCTTGGAGGTTAATAATAGCCTTTTTAGAGCCGACGTAATTATCCAGCTCCATGCTATAGCCATTTTCAATTAAGTCTTCGTCTAAGACCTCATCGATATCATCATCAAAAGAAAGATCGGTAGCTGCAATTTTTGGAGAAGCCTTATGGTTGGCCAATTGGAAGCTATCTATCTTGTCAAGGGTAGCTGTATGATGGTCAATTAACTTATTAATGGTTAAGCGCAAAGAGTGAATGGAGCTTTCTAAACGCTTGAAGAGGTTAATGGTCATTAAGCGTGCTAAGCCTTGCTCACGACCTTGGAAGTCTAAGCTAAATTTAAAGTTACCATTTTGCTCGTAGATACTGCGCATGTTAGGCAGTAAAAAGTTCGATGGCGTATAAACAGCTAAAGAGAGCTGACTGAGTCTGTTAAATAAATCCTGAAAGTTTAGAGTTTTGTCTAAATCGGTAATAGCAGGATTTAGAGAAAGAGGAGATAGCCTAGTAGGGAAAGAGCCTATTTGGCTTGCGTCATAAAAAGTTTCAATATGATGGCGGCTACGGGCAATAGTGACCGCATCTAAAACCTTAAAGAAGTCCAGAGGCAGTTTGTCTATTAAGTGTTGGGTAGATTGCTCGTCAACATCACTTTTGGCCCAGCTGTTGTATGCCTTTTGTGCCAATTTGAAAATTTCATCAATGCCTGAGCTGGTGCCAAGTTTGCTATTAATATCAGAACTATTGCCTTCATAAGCAAGGGCAATTTGATTCTTAAGATCATTAAAGCGATTGTTGACAGGTGTTGCAGAGAGCATAAGCACTTTGGTCTTAACGCCTGGCTTAATGGCTTTTTGCAAAAGCTGATCATAGCGGTTTAATGAGCTTTCAGAGTCCTCATCTATAAGGCGTTTTTTGCCACCATTTCTAAAATTATGACTCTCATCAATGACAATTAGATCAATACTAGACCAATTAAAAAGACTTAAATCTATGCCATTAGACTCGCCTCTATTGCGATTAAGGTCAGTATGAAAGAGAACGTCGTAATTAAAGCGATCTTTTTCAAGAATATTGGTGTGATAGTTGTTGTTAAAAGCCTTCCAGTTTTGTTCCAGCTTTTTAGGACATAAGACCAAGATGTTCTTATTGCGTGTTTGGTAGTATTTAATTACTGCCAGTGCAGTGAAAGTCTTACCCAAGCCTACGCTATCAGCTAAGATGCAGCCATTGTACTTTTCTAATTTATTAATAATGGCCAGAGCTGCGTCCTTTTGGAAAGGATAGAGCATTTGCCAAATGACAGAGTTTTGATAGCCCGTAGCATCATTAGGTAAATAGTCTTCATTATTTTCCTCAAGAAACTCGCTAAAAATGCAATTTAGTGTTTGATAATAAATAATTTCTGGGGCTACTTCCTCACAACCAATCTTAAAGCTGTCAAGAACCTTGTGCGTAATATCCTTACTGTATTGACGCTCGCTCCAAGCAAGATTAAAGATTGATGCAAAGTCTTTCTGCACTTTCTCTAGCGGGCCAAAAGTGAATGGGGTTTGTGAGAATAATTCATTATATTTGGCTTTAGTTAAACCCAGATTATAAGCGTCAAAATTGCCAATTCCAGAGATAAGCCAGGTCTCATCAGGGTTTTTAACCATGATATAGCCTAAATTTTGCTGGGCGTAGCTGAGCATAGTATGAAACTTACCTTTAGCTTCAATCCATTGCGAACATTGATTGCACAATGTTTTTTGTGTCATCTGATTGCGCAGCCTAATTTCTAAGTCGTTGCCAAAGATGTTGTGCTCACGATTTAGCTTAGGGATATAGAACTCACGCATTTTAGACTTATAAGAGGAAGAGCTAGAAATAGTGGTGCTATTGGCAGCTGCATTATTGTAGATGTACTCGTCCTCTTGCTCGGAAGTAAAGGTAGGATTAAGGAATAAGAAGCGAAAAGACTTAATTCTATCTAAGCTGTCTTTTAGTCCTTCATAAGCAAAGACAGAAAAGCTGTTAGCTAGTACGCTTACTTCACTATGCTCGTTAAGAAGCTCTTTTAGCACATCGCATAATATTTTTTGCTCATTATCAATAATCTGGATGCTTTTTTCCATACTAGTGCTTACGCTCCGCTTATGTCTTATAGATAGGTAATAGATATTGTAGCTCAATAAGGCAGTGATTTAGGAGGTCTGCTACAGCTCTATAGTGTGAGGAGCGCTGTTGTGATTGGGGATAGGGGGATGATTTGAACAGATTTGCGATTTTGTCTGTTTAAAATAAGCTCAGGAGCGGGCGCTCTAAGTGAGGATAAATGGCGTAAGCATCGGGTGTTGCATGTAGTGAGATGAGGTTTTGCTGGAATGGGAAGTTGTGTTTGGTTTGTGAACAAATGTTCAAAACGGAAGTAATTTTGTAAACTGTAAACGGTAAATAAATAAGGTTTTGGGATGTAGATTCAAGTTTTTTAAATGGCAGTGTTTAAATTAGTGAACAAATGTAACATGGTCTTGTTGTAAAATGTGACCATGCTCAAAATTTTAGTGTTTTTGAAACTCTAGAATAAAACCATAGATTTGAGATTGGGAGATTTACCAAACCATGGAACTTAAGAAATATATTGACCACACCATCTTAGCAACTGATGCTACTGAGGATAAGCTCGACAAGATTATTGCCGAGGCTAAAGAGTATGACTTTATGTCCGTATGCGTAAGCCCTCTTTGGGTTTCTAAGTGCGCTCAAGCTCTTAAGGATACTGATGTTAAGGTATGTACTGTAATTGGCTTCCCACAGGGCACTCACACTACCGCTACTAAGGTATTTGAGACCAAGGACGCTATTGCTAATGGTGCTACTGAGGTTGATATGGTTATCCCTGTAGGCTTATTAAAGCAGGGCAATTTAGAGGCCGTTCGTGCTGATATTGCTGCTGTAGTAGAGGCTGCTAAGGGCAAGGCTTTAACCAAGGTAATTATTGAGACCTGTCTCTTAACCGATGAAGAAATCGTTACTGTTTGCAAGATTTGTAAGGAAGTAGGTGCCGATTTCGTTAAGACCTCAACTGGTTTCTCTAAGGGTGGTGCTACTGTTCATGCCGTTTCTTTAATGCGTCAGACTGTTGGCCCTGATATGGGTGTTAAGGCCTCTGGTGGTGTTCGCACTTTTGCTGATGCCAAGGCTATGATTGAAGCAGGTGCCAATCGTATTGGTACTAGCAATGGTGTTGCCATTGTTAAGGGCGAATAAAATCATCTTTGTGCAGTGATTTTAAGTAGCTTAAAGCTGTAGGCTCAATTTATTTGAGCCTACCTAAAATCCAACATACTTGTTGGTTGTGCTTATTCTCCATGCTTATTAGTTATTAATTCTTCTTCACTAACAACAAAGAATTTAAATTAGGAAGTGGTCAAAGAAGCCTAATTTACGGCTTCTTTAGACTTGTACTTAAAAATCTAACCACTTTTCTTTTCATCTTTTTTTGGTAGTTCACAAGGCTTTAGATGGTTTATCTCTAAGGGCAGGCCCTTATTGTACCTAAATTCTGGCAAAAGCCTCTTTTTAAAGCCTTTATCTTTGCTTGTTAAGATTGATTGTGTGTGTACCAAAGATATTTTGATTGTCTTGTTAAGTTGACTATAGGAGTCATATTATGAGTGAAATTAGAGCAACAGCTGCTGCTGTCAAGGATGCTCCAATTGAGCAACTACCAGATGGCTACTTAAGCCGTACCCCTTGGTTCCAATTTATTTTAATTTCTTGCATGTTCCCTTTATGGGGCTGTGCCGCTAGCTTGAATGATATTTTAATTACTCAATTTAAGAGCGTATTTACTCTTAGTGACTTTGCTACTGCCTTAGTACAAAGTGCTTTCTATGGTGGTTATTTCTTAATTTCCATTCCAGCAGCTCAAATTATTGCTCGTACCAACTATAAGACTGGTATTTTAATTGGTTTAGGCTTCTATATCGTAGGTTGTACCTTATTCTTCCCAGCCTCAACTATGGCAACTTATACCATGTTCTTATTTGCAGTATTTGGTATTGCTATTGGTTTAGGCTTCTTAGAGACCTCATGTAATACCTACTCTACTATGCTTGGCCCTAAAGATAAGTCCACTTTACGTTTAAATATCTCTCAGACCTTTACTCCTATTGGCTTCTTAAGCGGTATTTTATTAGGCAAATACTTAATTTTCCAAGAGGGCGAGAGCTTACACAGCCGTGTTGCCAACTTATCTGCCGAAGCTTTACATGAGTTTAAATTAGAGGCTCTTCAATTTACCTTACAACCATACAAGGCCATTATTGCCGCTTTAGTTGTAGTATTTATCATTGTTTTATTAACCAAGCTCCCAAGCTGCAAGGTTAAAACTAAGTCCAATGAAGCAAAGCCAAGCTTTGGTGAGACTATCTCTTACTTAATCACCAACAAGCGCTTTATGGGTGGTATTGCTGCTGAGTTCTTATACGTAGGTATGCAAGTAGCAGTTTGGTCATTCACCATTCGTTTAGCTCTAGACTTAGATCACTCCATTAATGAGCGTAGCGCTTCTGATTACATGGTATTTAGCTTCATCAGCTTCTTTGCAGGTAAGTTTGTTGCCAATATCTTAATGACTAAGTTCTCTGTACCTAAGGTAATGATTGCTTACTCTTTAGCTGGCATTCCATTAGTTCTTTACATCGTATTTGTTCATGACTTTAGCGCTATTTATGCTGCCATTGCTATCTCTTTCTTAATGGGTCCAGGTTGGGCAACCATTTATGCTGAGACCTTAGCTGAGGCTGATCCTAAGTACAAGGAAACTGCTGGTGCTGTCTGTGTTATGGCAATTGTAGGTGCTGCGGTAATTCCAGCTATGCAAGGCTTACTCTCTGACATGGTCGGTTCTTTACCTGTATCCTTTATTATCAATGCTTTCTGTTTCGTTGCCATCATGGTGTTCTTTATTGTTAAGTTAAAGGAAAATAAGGCTTAAAGGAGTTAAATCATGGCTATTATCAATCTCTTTAAAAGCGATTTTACTGACTTTGCTAAAGAAATCGTAACTTTAAAAGACCTAGCTGTTAGCATCAAGCGCTATCCTTCTGGCATCGAGTCTTTAACTATTAGGAACGCCCAAGGTTACGTAGAAGTGCTCCCTTACATGGGCCAGATTATCTGGGACTTAAACTTCAAGGGTCAAAGCTTAAGACTTCATAGTATTTTCGATATGCCACGCAAGGCTAATACTATTATCGATACTTATGGCTGCTTTGCTTTCCACTCTGGCTTATTAGCCAATGGCTGTCCATCACCAGAGGACAATCACCCAATGCACGGTGAGTTCTCAGTAACTGATATTCACAAGGCTTATTTAGAGGTAGGTGAGGACTATATCTCTATTATTAGTGAGTGTGATTATTGCCAAGGCTTTGGTTATCACTATGTAGCTAAGCCAAAGGTAACCTTAAAGAGCAATCAAAGCTGTATTGACATTGATATGGAAGTCACCAATAAGACCTATATCAAGATGCCGCTCCAGTACATGTGCCACATGAACTATGCTTACTTTGATGATGCAGTAATTACCTCTAACATGCCAGATAGCGCCTTTAAGCTCAGAGAGTCAATTCCAGCTCATGTTCACCCAACGCAGCAGTGGCTTGCTTACAATGAGAAGCTAAAAGAGCTACAAAAAGAGGGTAAGACCTTATCTGTCCTTAATGACAAGGCAATGTACGATCCTGAAATTGTCTTTATGGCAGACGACTTGTCAGTATATGGCGAGGATGCAGTATTTGAAATGAAGGCAGGCGATATTACTTGCTTTACTCAATACAAGACCAGCGACTTTAAGAGCGCTACTCGTTGGATTATGTACAACGAGGATTTAAAGGTAGCTGCCTTTGTACTTCCTGCTACCTGCCGTCCAGAGGGCGCAAAAGCTGCTGAGCGTATGGGCACTATCATTTATTTAGAGCCTAATGAGACTAAGACCTTCCATGTAATCACTGGTTTAAGATAAAGGAGCAACGAATATGACTATCGCTGTAATTGGCTCTAATATGGTTGATTTAATTTCCTATATTGAGCGTATGCCAAACAAAGGTGAGACCATTGAGGCTCCTGACTTTTCCTTAGGTTGTGGTGGCAAGGGCGCTAATCAGGCTGTAGCAGCTGCTAAGTGCGGTGCTAAGGTCATGATGATGACTAAGGTGGGCGACGATATCTTTGGCCCTAACACTATTAAGAATTTAGAGTCCTTTGGTATTGATACTTCTTTATGCTCTATTGTTCCTAATATGTCCTCTGGCGTAGCTCCAATTTTTGTTGACCCTAAGTCTCAAAATTCTATTTTGATTATTAAGGGTGCCAATAAGGAGCTCAAGCCTCAAGATATTGATGCTGCTGAGGACAAGCTCAAAGAGTGTGAGCTTATCATTTTACAGTTAGAAATCAGCTTAGATACTGTATATCACGCTATTGAGTTTGGCCGTAAGCATGGTATCGAGGTGCTATTAAATCCAGCCCCAGCTGATCCTAACTTAAGCTTAGAGAAGATTTCATCTTGTGCTTTCTTTATGCCAAATGAAAGCGAGTTAGCCACTTTAACCAAGATGCCTGTAGACACTGATGAGCAAGTTCTAGCTGCTGGTAATAAGCTTATTGAGGCTGGCATTAAGAATGTAATTGTTACTATGGGTAGCCGTGGCTCTATGCTCATTAATAAGGATGGCCATAATAAGATCCTTCCTTATAAGGTTAACGCTATTGATACCTCTGGTGCTGGTGATGCCTTTATTGGTAGCTTCTCTAAGTACTATGTAGAGCATCACAACATTTTAGAGGCTATGAAGGTGGCATCTGCTTTTGCTGCTCTTTCCGTAACTCGTCGTGGTACTCAAAAGTCATACCCAACCATTGATGAGCTCAATGCCTTTATTGCTTCTCAATCATAAGTTTTAACCTTAGCTTTTCAAAGGCCCTAGACGTAAGTTTGGGGCCTGTTTAGCTAACAATAAAATCCTGGTACTTTTTCCTATAAGCACAACCTAACAAAAGTTGTTCACTTAACACACACATAAGATCAACAACTTTCTAAAATGCCCATAATTTAAAGCAAATTATGGGCATTTTTTTATCAAAGCAATTCGTGAGCAGTATATTGATCAGTAATTAAAATGTTGGCAAAACCACCTGTGAGGGCTGCTTTAATAGCTGGCCATTTAGCTTGACCTCCTGCTACTAAAATACGCTGATCTTTGGCCTTTAGCTCCTCTAACTTAATGCCATTAGTACGCTCATCCAAAGACAAAGAGCAAATTTTGCCTTTATCATTAATAAGGCGTGAAACTATATCTCCTGAGGCCTGTTTCTCTAAAGTACGGCGCTCCCTGCCTGAGATATAGCCTAGCTTAAATAAAATTGAATCTGAGTTAACGCCACCTACAGTAAAGAGAGCGATATTAGCTTGACGGCCTAAATTTAAAATATCCTGAATAAAAGGGTCTTTTTCTACAATTTGCTTAGTTTGCAAATCAGAAAATAAGGTAGGAAGCGGTAAGTAAAAGCCCATAGCATTAAACTTTTGGGTAAAGATATCCACAATTTCTTTAGCATGGGTTTGATGGGAGCTATAGCTGACACCTCCTTTGAGCTGTACCACTTTAACGCCTTTGACCATACGTGGGGTTAGCAATTTAGCTATGGTGTATAAAGTACGACCCCAGCACACGCCAATAATGTCGCCATCACAGATAATGTCATTTAAATAAGAGGCAGCCTTAGAGCTAATAGCTTGTAAAATCTCGTTATCGCCGTCATTAGGAGCATGAGCAATTAATACTTTTTTAAGCTTATATTTCTGCTCTAACATAAGCTCATTGTCATGAAAATCAATAAATGGATTAACAATCTTGATTTGGACAATGTTCTTATCTTTGCAGTATTGCAAAATACGAGAAATATTGGGACGAGATAGGCCCATTTCTTTAGCAATGTGATCTTGAGTTTGACCTTGCTCATAATAGCGCTTGGCTACCTCAAGATATTGAGTGATTTTTTCTTTATCCATGAGCTTTAGTCCCCCATTCCCAAAAAGCAAACAAGCTCTAAACTTAATCTCCTACCCTTGCATCTTACCATTAATACCAAGCCAGGCTATTCTTTTGTTTCAATCCCACCGCCCCAAACACCAAATAAGCTATAAGCACCAGCGCAGCACGTCACAGCACAGCCAAGCAAAACTCACTAAAAGGTCGCCTTTATAAGGCCGTCATATCCTGCTTAGTTGCCAAGCCCCATGTCTCCAATCTGCTAGGCAGCTCGGCTGCCAAACCGCCTGGCTGTGTGGCAAAGCAAGGCCTAGCAAAGCAATCTTAGCACGGTAGGTACAGAGTAGTTACAAGCAAGCTTAGACAGGCCTGGACTGTCATAGCATGGCTCTTGTGTGGTAAGGATTCAAGTAATAGGGGGCAACAACCTCTGATACTTAAGTCGTGGGTCGTAGGTCGTAGGACTAAGGATTATGCTCTTGGGAGCTAGGTATTGCCCTTTAGGGCCATGAGCCTTGGGGCCAATGGCCAAGGACTCATAGGAAAGGTAAATTGAGGCCTTGGCAGTTGTGGCAGGCTGTTGCCTTATGGCCGTTGCCATAGGGCGGAGGCCTTGTGGCTGATGCCATGGGCCTCTTATTGTAAGGGGCAGGATAGGGTAGTTAGGTAGGATTATTAGTATGGCCAGCCCTTGTTGTAAATTTTCTCAAGCTTGTAAGTTGAGATATCTTTTTGGAGGATATTCTCGTCGCTTGGGGTAGAGAGTTTTACTTTGAAGCATTGTTCAAAGTTAGCTGAGGTTGCTTTAGCTAGCTCTTTAGGGGAGATACCTTTAAAGTCAGCAATATACTCTAAAGTGTAGCGTACAAAGGCAGGCTCATTATCTACACCACGTACTGGTACTGGAGCTAAATAAGGGCAATCTGTTTCGACCATCATGCGATCAAGTGGTACGTACTTTAAAACCTCACGTACATTATCGGCGGCTCTAAAGGTAGCAATACCTGAAAAAGATATGAAAAAGCCTAAATCAAGGCACTCACGGGCCATCTCAACTTCATCGCAAAAGCAGTGCATAACACCGCCACAATCACGGGCATTATGCTCTCTCATCAAGGCTACAGTGTCATGGTGAGCAGCACGGGCATGGATAATAAGAGGCTTTTTAAGCTCATTGGCCAAATCAATTTGACGAGCAAATGAATCTAGCTGAGCCTCTCTAGTTTCAGCAGCATAGAAAAAGTCTAAACCTGTTTCACCCAAGGCAATACATTTTTCATCAGTTAAACAGGCAGCTAACTGCTCCTCTGTCCAAGCGCCAGCCTCTTCTAAATTAAGAGGGTGAATACCACAGGCATTATAAATACCATCAAAAGGGGCAATAACCTGCATCATCTTGGCATAATCTTCAATGGTGCAAGCTACAGAGAGCATGTGAGTAACACCACAAGCACGAGCACGAGCCATTACTTCGGCTATACTCTTTGGCCCCTTACCCTCTAAGGTTAAAGAGGCTAAATGGCAATGGGAATCTACTAAAAAGCACATGGTCTTACTCCATAAGAAAAAAATATCAAGATAGCACAAACTATCAGATGCGCTCTCAAGGGCAAACACAGGCCAAAGCAGGTACTTTGGCAGCGCAGCGCAAGGCGTACGGCAGCGCAAGTCGCTATTGCGCCTAACGCAGTTGCGCAGTTGTGTTGTTTGGGGTTGCTATTTTAGCAAATTGCAGCTTCATAAATGACAAAAGGTTTCCTCAAATAGGTAAAAGACCTGTTTTAGGAAACCTTTGTATTAAGAAGTACCAAAAATTTTAAACAAGCAAGTAATGGCCAAGCTAACGAATGAGCAAGCAGCTTAAGTTGCTGCTAGTGGTACTTGAAATCTAAGAGCGCTTTGTAAGTTCTTTGCTAAAGATACTACGATAATATATTTTCAGCTTGGGAACTTGCAAAAGCATTTAGTTAGCTTAGTTAAGTTTGGTGAAGTTGTGCTTTACTCTATCATGCTCCTCAGCACGCTTAGCATCGTTAAAGCGATCTAAAGTGCCCACGAGATAACCAGTAATGCGGCGAATTCTATCGAACTTTACGCCCTCACCAACCACGCCATTAACTGGCTTGAGTCTTGTAACCATTGACTGTGTCCTTATAAGCAAACTAAAGCTACGAAAAACATTAATTTAAGAGCATTAAGAAAAAACTCTTAGCTTTGGGGGGAGCCCAAAAGCAATGTCATGTTAGCAAATGACCCTATACTTTGCCATGGCAAACAAACGCCCTATATAAGGCAAATCATGGTTTTTAAATGGCTTTAGAATCAGTGTTTGATAAATATTTAACAATTTTTTTAAAAAAGTCCTTGGCTCGCAAAAGATATAAAAAGAACAGTAAATCTCTAAAACCAACTTGACAAAGAGTGAACAACCGATGGGTAGGGGGATTGATAGTAGTAAAAAATTAACTAAAGATTTTTGTGATTTATTAAATAACATTTATGAAATAACGGTATTCTCTGCTTTTAATGTCCTAAACCAAGCGTTTTATACTTAGTACATTTTTTGTCAAGGGTTTAAAAGAAGGAGTAGTATTTAATAATTGTTAATTATTACGCGTGAAATTAAAGCAGTAGATGCGCATTAATGGAGCTAAGTAGCGCTAAATTCTCCACTAAAATAGGGCTTTGCTATAATGAATTAATTATCTTAGGATTTTTTAGCTAATCTAAGCTGATTCTAAGCTAAAAGAATAATACTAATCATTAAGAAGGTGATAATTATGGCTGAGCCAACCATTTTTGAACGTATTATTGATGGCAGCATTCCATCTGAGATCGTATATAAGGATGATTTAGTAACTGCTTTTAAGGATATCGCCCCTAAGGCAGAGAACCACATCTTAATTGTTACTAACAAGCCAATTCCTAGCGTTTCTGATGTAGAGGCTTGCGATGAGGTTATGTTAGGCCATCTTTTAATTGTAGCTAAGAAGATCGCTACTGATTTGGGCGTAGCTCAATCTGGTTATCGCTTAATTGTTAATTGTGGTCCAGATGGTGGTCAAGAAGTGCCACATATCCACATGCACTTATTAGCAGGCGGCAAGCTAGGTGGTTTAGGTTTTCCTAGCAAGGACTAATACTTAGTACTTAAGCTAAGTTTTATTCATTTTTCGCCTTAGCACTCTAAAGATAGCTAAATTTTTTAGGGTGCTATTTTTTAGTATTTTTTAAGGATAGTAGGGGGATAGACATTCGTGCGCAAGCTCATGTTAAGTTCATTAGCAATCACTTTAACACTAGCTTTAGGTCTAAGTGGTTGTCAGTCTCTTGATATCTTAAAGTCTGATCATAGCAAAGATACCCCAATTAAAAATGCTGAGGTAGGTGTAACTCAAAAGACTACCCAGGATAATAGTTCTAATCAAGAGTATGAAAAGGCACCAGACTTATCTGGTGCAGAATTGTTAGGCGGCCTGTCATCAGATGCTATTGGGCCTTACGACATGAGCTCTAATCCTAATGCAGTACGTCAAGGTGTTGCTTTAAGTGGCAGACTAGAAAAAGCTCCGCTACCTAATAATGCTATGCTCGGAGCTGCTGATCCTTACAGTAGCGTTAATGAAATTGAGCTAGAGGAAACATCATCTGATGATGGTTCTTTACTTCAAGTAGCAGCCGCTGTAGCTAATGCTAGTGCTGTCGCTAGCGCAGGCACTGGATCTGCCAATACCGCTGCAGGTACTAATGAGCATTATGTAAGTTCAGTAAGAGAGTTAGGTGGCATTGATAGCTGCTCTGTTAAGTTAAATACTGAGGCTAGTGGTTTAGCCCGTGCTTTAATTAAAGAGTTGGCTTTAAGACTACGTAATGAAAGCGGCAATATTTATGTAGCTCCAACTATTATTGATAGTGAATACCAAGATTGCGTTGAGGACTTATCTACTGCGCTTCAAGATGGTTTAGTAGGCTCTACTTCTTTTTATTTAGTGCCTGCCACTACCAATTTAAATAATGTCATTGCCCAGAACATTGGCTCTGCTACTATTTTGCCTAATTTGATTCACCAATGTCGTGCTTCTGCTATTCCTTACTTAGTAGTATCTCAAGTTAAGAAAGCAGGTGATAAGGCAGCCCTTACTATACGTATTATCCGTACTGAAGACGGTATTACTTTAAGCCAGACTTTCCGTCGTCTTCATAATTAATTGAGCTTAACTATTAAAGCTCATCTAGGCTGTAGTTTAAATTATTTAGACTACGGCCTTTGCTTTTTTTACTAGGCATAGGTGCGCTTTGTAATATAATTATGAGCTTTTTACGGGTATTATCGTGTGATCAGCTTGAATCCAAGCTTGGGCAAGCGCTACGAGTTTAGCTAGAGGCTAAGCTCTTTGCAGAACAGATCTGCAGTGCAGATAGTATTTTTTGGATGGTTGGTTTTTAGCTATTATGATTTCTTTACAAGATTTAACTATTATGCGTGGCACGCTTATATATAAGCCATTCTTAGCAAATTTAGGTACAAGATAGGGACAAAATAGCCCCCGATTTTTAAGGGGCTATAATTTTTAATCT